>CAMEYZ010000107.1 GCA_945947715.1 uncultured Clostridia bacterium
TAACTTTTTGTAAACCATTATATACTGAATCACTTCTGGTAGCTCCCCCACTTACTAAAATAACATCATCATCTTTAATATGAGCCTTAAAATCATCAATATCACATACAACAATTATTTCTTTACAATCATGATCATCTTTAAATGCTTTTATCGTATGTTCCAGAGTACATGTATCATCTAGCATCTAATAAGCCTTATTATATCCTAAATTCATTCACACACTGTGACAGCTCATCAGCAATGCGCTTAAGCTCTGCAGCGGAATGACCGATCTGAGAAAAGCCCGAGGACATCTGAGCAGCCTCGCCGCTGGTCCTGTTGGAAAGCTCCGCGGTAGTTCCTGCAATGACCGTAAGATCGTCCACCATTTTTACAATATCTCCGCGGACATTTTCAAGCTGTGCCGTATGCTTTTCGATTATGCGAATGCTGTCTGCGGAGGAGTGGATACCTCCGATAACCTCGCTGACCGCCTCTGCTGTATTTTCCATGCTTGTGCTCTGGTCGGTGATTATCTCCTTTGCTTCCTTCATTGTTTTCATGGTCAGGGCAGAATCTGCGGTAAGACGTTCCACGAGCTCCTGTATCTGTTTTCCGCATCTGGTAGATTCCACCGCAAGATTTCTCACCTGAGAAGCAACGACAGCAAAGCCACGTCCATACTCCCCTGCTCTTGCAGCCTCGATATTGGCGTTGATGCTGAGGATAGAGGTCTCTTCTGCGATATCCGACACCAATTTTGCAGCCTCGCTTATCTCACTCACCGAGCTATCCGTCTGAGCCGTGCTCCTGCCGATTATATCAATAGCATCTTTCACCTTGCTGTTAACGTCAAGGAGCTTCTTTAGATTTGCCGCTGCAGTATCGCTGTTTCTCAGCATACTTTCGGAGTTTTCATTAAGTGCAGCGATTTCATCGGTAGTAGTGCTGATAACGCTGCTCATTATAGACACGCTGCTGCCTGCGCTGTTCATATCCTCAGCCTGCTTGTTTGCGCCGGAGGTCATATCCGAGATAGCAGACTCAAAGCCCCCCAGAGTATTCATAGTCCTTGACGCCATGCTGTTGAGTATTTCCGACGCCTTAAGCAGAGAATCCGAGTTTGATTTCAGTCGTGAGATTATATCCGTCAGAGAATTTTTCAGCTCCTCCACTGCTCTTGCAAGCTCGCCTGCCTCGTCTCTGCGACGTGTGATGCTCCTCGGAATTTCCGCCGACAGATTACCCGAAGCAAGCTCCTTAAGAACATTTACGCCCTTATTTATCGCACCAGTTACCGACATCGCCACGAACACTGCCAGTATCATTCCCGCTGCCGCAATTACGAACACGAAAACAAGTATCTTACTTATAAGGCTATTTATGCTGCTGTCAACCTGTTCCTTTATCTGGCCTGCAAAGACCATTCCCACAGGAGAGCTTCCGCTGTCCTGATAAACAGGTATGTAATAGCCATAATAGACTGTTCCGTCGATATATACAGAGCTGCTGAAATACTCGTTTCCGCCCTGGAGGACCTCGGAAACTATCTTATCGCCTGCGGGAGTATCAAGGAGCCTTCTGCCTTCGGAGTCCTTGGCAGAGGTCATAATTCTGTCCGCTCCGTAGAAGAAGGTGACAACAGTTCCGTCATCTCCTGCAATACCGTCGATAAGGTTGTCGGACAGGGAAATATTATATCCGCCCTTCCAGACGTCGCCATTCTTGGAAAGGTAGTATTCTCCGGAATTTGTCTCATATGCGGCAAGAGTACAGGTGGCTGTATTTCGCATTGCATTTTTAGCCTGCTCCAGAACAGAGCTCCTGAATGTCGTCTCAGCAAGATAGTATATCACTCCGCCCAGAACAAGTATAGGCAGGACCGCTCCGCAGAGGAATTTAACAAGTATGCTTACTTTCATTGAACATATTCCTCCTTTATTCAAGCACGGTCACGGTCTTGAAATACCAGTTGATTCCGCCTGTTATCTCAGAGTCGCTGAGGGTAGAGCCCTCTTCACCCACAGTTGCGCCTGTATTGGTCTCGATAACACCGTCAAACACGTTGAAGCTTCCGCTCAGCATCTGCTGTGTAGCCTCGGCTATCTTTTCATCACATTCGGGATTACAGAAATCAGATGTATCGGTCAGGCCCACAAGTCCCTCAGCAAGTCCGCCATAGTAATTCTCGCCGTTCCAAGTACCGTCGATGATGCTCTGAACAGCCTCGGTATAATAGGCGCTCCATGTCCATATTACGCTGCACAGCACCGAATCAGGAGCCTCCTTGCTCATATCGGAATTGTATCCGATAGCATATGCTCCCCTGCTTTCCGCATTGATAGCGGGATAAGCCGTATCGGCATGCTGGGTGATAACATCGCAGCCCACGTCAAGCAGGTCAAACGCATACTGTGATTCAAGGTCTGGGTCATACCAGCTGTTTGTGACCTTGACATATATCTCCGCATCGGGATTTACGGAATAAACTCCCAGAGCAAATGCGTCGATGCCTCCTGTTACCTCAGAGCTTTCAGTGCCCATTGCCGCAACATAGCCTATCTTATCCGATTCGGTGTTAAGTCCTGCGACAATGCCGCTTAAGTATCTTGCCTGATATATCCTTCCGAAATAGTTGGTGAAGTTCTTTCCGTTGGAAAGATAGCCAGTTCCGTGGGAGAAATACACGTCGGGATATTTTTCCGCACAGGCAGCGGTGGTCTCCATATAGCCCCAGCTTGTGGTAAAGATAATATTGCAACCGTCCTTGACAAGCTCGTCGATAGCCTTTTCGGTAGCCACGGCATCCGCGTCATCAACGATAACACGATGTATCTGGCTGTCACTGAGACCGAGGTTCTGCTGCATTCCCTGAATACCCAGATCATGCGTGTAGGAATATCCACTACCCTCAGCGGGGTCGGATATGTACAGAACGCCTATATTTATGTTTTCCTTTGAAATACCTGTGTCCGAGCCCGATGGGGTCTCGTTTTGTTCATCTGATGCAGCGGCAGTATTTACCACATAGTCATCGTAGCTTTCAGGCTCCGTGTTCTCGGCACAGCCGCCTAAAATCGAAACGGACACTGCAAGACAGAGAGACAATGCAGAAAGCTTTCCTGAGTCCATTTGATCACTTCCTATATACAATATCGTGTTTTTTCAGAAGCCATAAAATTATTTAGCTTTAAAGATGTAATGCTTTTCATCATACAATACAATTATTTTAGCATAATTTGTCGCAAATGTCAATAGCAAGTGATATTCTGTCCACGGAATTCAATTTCTGTTTCAAAAATGTAACATTTGATGAAATGAACCATTTTCTTTAATGAAGCTCAAATATGAAATTGCAGTTATTGGAAAAATACTGAGTAAGGTAAAAACGGCGAAACTGAAGAGCTATGCACCGACTGGTATATGCTCCGGGATATCACCGACACCGAGCTGCATTTTATCATCGACAGCCTGATATTTGTAAAAAATGTGCCTAAAAATCATCTGGAGAGGCTCATCAAAAAGCTGAAGGGTCTTTCGAGCAAATATTTCAGAAATAATATGCCCATAATAAACGGCACTCATCAAAATTCTAACTTTTTTCTGAATGTGGAGTTGATATACGAAGCCATTGATAAGGGCCGACAGATATCATTCCAGTATAATGAATATGATACCGACAAGAAGCTGCATCCCGTCACCGATGAAAGCGGCAGTGCCATGCACTATATCGTTGACCCCTATCGCATGGCAGTAACTAACGGACGGTATTTTCTCATTGGCAGAAAAAACGGCGATGATGTCATCGAGCACTATCAGGTGGACCGGATAACCGATATAGCTATCCTGCAGACCGAGCTGAAAAAGGTAAAGGAGATAGAACATGGCATCGACCTTTCCAAATACATTTCTGAGCACATCTATATGTTTTCAGGCGAGAGTGAACGGGTGACCTTCCGTGCTGACAGGAAAATCCTCAGCGACATAATAGACTGGTTCGGAAGCGGAGTGGATTTTACCGAGGTTGACGAAAAATATGTCACAGCAAGCGTAAGAGTCAACGCCAAAGCAATGAAATACTGGGCGATACAATATATGAAATACGCCACTGTACTTTCGCCAAAGGGACTGGCAGAGGATATAAGAACCACCATCGCCGCAGCCCTTGAAAATTATAGCAAATAGTTTCTATTATAACAGGCAGTATGTACCTTTTTTGTCACATACTGCCTGTTATAATTATTTTCAAAAAGTGAGGGATATATATGAAAATAAACAATGATTTCAATGTCGGCGACGTCATTATCCGCTGCAGAGATTTTGCGTGCAAGGTCTATGCTAACTTTTATCAGGTAACAAAAGTACTTGACGACAAGCTTATTATTCACCCGATATATTCACTGTACACAAGCATCAGCGGGGACGGCGAGGGCTATGACCCCTATGACGAGGAAACGGAAAATGCAGAGGTGACGGTTGTCTGCCATGACGGAGAAAGGCTCGAAAGAAATTTCGGTGATATCTTAAAGGAGTATCGTTCTTATAAGACCCGATAATAAAGTGTACAAAAAATCAAGCAAAAGCATGATAAAGTATACAATGCGCTGCGGCGTACAGGCGGCAGCGAGCCCGTGGACGGCAAAAAAGCATACCTGTTGAGTCGCAGGCCTCATATATAAATTTCATATAATATCCTCTTATACAAAAAGAGCGCGGGCAGAAGGCTCACGCTCTTTTTTCAGTTTACGGCATATCTTCCGGTTATGGACCCATTTTTCTCATAGCCTTTTTTCTCACCTTCACCTTGTACATTTCCTCATCAGCAAAGGCAGCTATCTTCTCAATAGATTCAGTCTCCACAGCCTTCATGCGATAATAACCGCAGCTGCAGCCAATAGTGTATTGAAGTCCGCTTGAACTGTTGTAATCCGAAAGTGTTCGGTCGATCTGCTCAATGATCGCCTGAATTTCGTCATCGCTGCAGCTTCTGAGCACCGAGCAGAATTCATCTCCACCCGTCCTCACGCAGACAGCGCTGTCAGGCATTGAATTTGCGATAGCCTTTGCAGTCTGCAGGATAGCATTATCCCCTGCCTCGTGACCGTAAAGGTCGTTTATCGGCTTGAGGTTGTCAATATCCGAGCATACCACAGTAATGCAGGAATCCGCTTCTTTAGCATTATCCAGAAGCTCCTTGCCATATTTCGCCATTCCACGTCTGTTATAAAGTCCGGTAAGAGGGTCACGGACATAAAGATTTTCAAGCTGCTCCACCACAAGCTCCAGCTTTTTGTTCATATAAAAGCTTCCCGTATTGTTTGAGAGCATCATTAACCATGTAGTAAAATGTTCTCCGTAGCCCTTGAAGCCGGTAGGCTCATATGCAAGGTAGCCCAGGAATTTTTCCTTGAAATACAGCGGAGAAAATGCAAACACAACAGCCTTTTCGCCGTTAAGTATATCCTCAGGAACAAGCTCTGCCGCAGGGAATTGTTTGCCCACAGGAACACTGCTGCCGTAGCTGAACATAGTCACCATTGAATCAGATATGCCGCGGAAGGAGGAAATTATCTCTTCCTTATCCAGCTCTGCGGTTTCCCGCTCGATGTTGGAGCAGATACATATGAACAGTCGTCTTAAATGGAAAAATTCCGCGCTTCGCTTTGCATTGGCAAATAGCTCCACAGAGGTCTTTACAGCTGCAAAGTCTGTGTTCATTGAGTGAATGTAGGTACGAAATTCCAGCGAGGCGCTTTCTTCTCCATACTTTTCGCTGAGATAATCAAACTTGCGATTTTTCTCCTTGGGCACGCACCCGCAGGATTGCATTATCACAAGCTCGGAGTCCACCTCTGAGATCACGTCTGTTTCCTTTCCGTCCCAGATATCTCTGATTATCTCAACCGCCCTCTGACCCGCAGACTTAAAGCCTCTGCGAACAGATGTGATAGTAGGTGAATAGGTCTCGCAGTCCTTCAGCCCGTCAAAGCCTGTAACGATGATATCCTCAGGTATGCTGTAGCCCTTTTCCTGTAAATAATCCATGCAGAAAATAGCCATTGTATCGCTGGCGCAGACAATAGCCTGAGGGATATCCCCCGAGCTAATAAACTGTTCGGCGCACTCTGCGGCCTTTTTCCAGAATTCTCCGTAAGCTATCCTGCTTTCCTCAATGGGGATATCGTGCTCCCGAAGCACCTTTTTGTAAGCCTCGAGCCGCTCCTCGGTCTGTAGATTTCCGGGGAATCCACCGATAAAGTTTATCTTAGTCAGTCCATGCTCCTCCACGAGATGACGGACCACAAATTCCATTGCCTTCTTATCGCTGAGGATAACGTTTCTGTAAAGCATGTGAGTAGGGTCGTTCACATTCACCACAGGGATATTCCTCTGTGCAGCCTTTGCGGACACATCATAAATGACCTTTTCCTCGATAATAGAATCGCCCAGAATAATTATGCCGTCAATAGAACCGTAGTTTATGAGATTAAATATCTCAGATTCCCCTCTGATAACGCTCTCGGGCAGGACCCTATCAGTATTGAGCTCGGGACGACGGATAAGCGTAGCAAATATCAAAAGATTTATATCCAGCTCTGCGCAGCTTTCCCATATTCCGCTGACAACTCTGCTTTCGTAATTCCAGTTATACCCTGTAACGCAAACTGCAATATTCTTACGTTTCATGCTCCGCCTCCAAACAATGCAGGATTACTAAATGCGCGCACCGCAGCCTTACATGGTATACAGGCACCATTTCATATTATCTCCGCTTATTCTTCATAGCCTGAAAGGGCTTGATTTTTTCTTTTAATCATTATAGCATATAATGGTCGAAAAAAGCAAGGGATTTGCATGAGTTTTTGGATAATTCGCGCAGTTTTTTCTCCACAGCTGCCTGCATAGCAAAAAGCAGCCCGATAAACGAGCTGCCATGAATTTATATTATTAACCCTTGTCCGTATAGAATTCCCCGTCGGAAAGTCTCTTTTCAAACTCGTCCTTGGGAAGAGGACGGTCGAACAGGAAGCCCTGGGCCATGCTACAGCGAGTCTCACGGAGAAAATCCGCCTGGGCATGAGTTTCAACACCCTCAGAAATAGCCTCCATATTCAGCTCATTGACCATGTTCACGATGTTCTTGACAACTATCCTATCGGTAGAGGCTTCAGTGCCTGCTTCGTTGTTGATGTTGGTAAAAAATGACTTGTCGAGCTTAATAACATCAACGTCCAGGTCCTTTAGAAGGTTGAGAGAGGAATACCCGGTTCCGAAATCGTCAATAGATGTACCCACGCCATTCTCCTTCATTCTGTCAACGAAAACGCTCATAGCAGTGAGGTCCTCTGCGCTTGTCATTTCGGTAAGCTCGACCTCCACATATTTGCTGTCGATATCGTATTTTCTGATTATGCCCAGTATCTGATCTGCAAGCATTTTGTTATGAAGATGCCGCTTTGAAAAATTCACCGACACTCTTACAGGCTCAATGCCCATATCTATCCAACGTCTGATATCCGCGCAAACCGCA
>CAMEYZ010000108.1 GCA_945947715.1 uncultured Clostridia bacterium
CACAGCGGCAGTTATTTCGTCTGCGGCGGTCTGCATATCGGGGAGGTCATAGGGACTGTACAGCCCCAGATCGTCCGTATCGGAGCCCTTTCCGAAGAATAACTCCGCCTGCTCCTGCATATATATACCCCGCGACAGGAGAGTCTCTGCGGTCAACGGGGAAATATTTCCCGCCGCCGATATCTCACGGGCGGTTTTTTCATCGGGCTTGCCGATAATCCATTTTTTCATATAGTGTTTTGTGCCGTATGAGCGGCTGTACTCCTTTTATACCTGTTTTTGGAAATTCTTATAAGAACAATGTCATAATTATATTATAGCATTAATTTGTGACATAATCAAGTATTATTTCAAATGTTCGGCAAGAATTTTCACTCCGATGAGAATAAGTATAGCTCCGCCTGCTATGTAGGCCTGTCTGCGGAATTTTCCGCCGAATTTGTGACCTGCGAGGACGCCTATAGCTGAGAGAGTGAAGGTGGTAAGTCCGATAATTGCGGCACAGTGGAGGATATCTGCTCCGAGAAAGGCAAAGCCTATCCCCACAGCGAGAGCGTCCACTGAGGTTGCGGCGGCAAGGCAGATAAGCTCCCACATGTTGAGTCTGCCGGAGCTTTCCGGGGAGCTATCGCAGCTGTCCTTATTAAATATCACATCGAATATCATCTTTCCGCCGATAAAGGACAGCAGTCCGAAGGCTATCCAGTGGTCTACCGAAACGATGAGCGATTCAAAGCGTATGCCGAGAAAATAGCCTATCGTCGGCATCAGTGCCTGAAAGCCTCCGAAAAACAGGGCGATGAGCAGCATATTTTTAACAGAGAGCCTTTTCATAGAAAGTCCCTTGCAGACCGCAGCTGCAAAGGCGTCTGCGGATAGTCCCACGCCTATCAGGAAAATTTCAGCAAGTCCCATAGCTGTCCTCCGATGCTTGTTTTTTATCATTATATTATCTTTTTCGGAGGAAAATTCGCAGTTGACAGCCTTTGTTATATCTGCTATAATGAAAAAAACTGACGGAGGTAATAGCATGGTTGAACTGACACTTGTATCGGAAAATGAAAAGGAGCTACTAAATAATCTCCTTGAAAAATATCAGTATGAGTTTTCGCAGTGGGACAAAAAGGACGTGGACGAAAAGGGTCTGTTCGGGTATGAATATCTGGACTGCTATTTTGAGGAGGAAAACCGTTTCCCATATTTTATCAGGGTGGACGGAAGGCTTGCTGGGTTTGTTATGGTCAGTGATTACCCGGAGGTCCCTGGGACTAAGCTGGATTTCTGTCTGTCGGAGTTCTTCGTGATGCATAAGTACCGCATGTCGGGAGTGGGACGTGAAGCGGTGCGTCAGCTCCTGGAGAAGCATCATGGCAGCTGGCAGCTGAAGCGTCATCCTCACAATACGGCTTCGGTCTATTTCTGGAACAATGTGGTTGACGAGCTTACGGGCGGAAATTATAAACTTATCGAAGGATACCCCGACAAAGAGGTAGACTACGAGGACGGCACCCCCGCGGACGTTTTCTTTTTTGAAAATTAAATACTTATAAAAAACCGACTGTCAGGAAATCCAGACAGTCGGTTATTTTACTGTATATCAGCAGAAGCAATCTTCCAGCTTGTGCCCTCACGGACGAGCTTCATGGTCCGCTGTTCGGTAGTGCAGTCGTGGACGTTATCATCATAATAGGTGACGGTGTAAAGGAAATCTCCTTCGGTAAGGGAGCTCTGGCGGCGACCTTTGAAATTTATCCTCACATGCATTACTGAGTTTTCCTCAAATTCAAACTGGGACTTAAGTGAGGAATATTCCTCCGAAAGCGCCTCCCACACCGACGAGCCTGTGCCTTCATCGGCGAAAAGCTCCGTCATATCCGCGGAATTTTCCCGGATAACTGCGGTGTAGCACTCATTTACAGTCTTCGCCTGACCGCCGAA
This sequence comes from uncultured Clostridia bacterium, assembly GCA_945947715.1. Classification (GTDB taxonomy): domain Bacteria; phylum Bacillota; class Clostridia; order Oscillospirales; family Ruminococcaceae; genus RGIG4694. Next base: position 1,939 of record CAMEYZ010000108.1, read on the forward strand.
ATACATCGACAGTATAAGCGCCCCGATGCATATGATGAAGCAGACCGTCAGCACGATCCTGCCGATAAATCTTCCTTTTACCTTTTCTTCCGACATGAATTACAGATCCTCTCTGAGAACAGCGCCCCGTGCGGCAGATGTTACCATAGCCGCGTATCTCTTAAGATAGCCCTTAAGCTCCTTCTTCTTAGGAGTAAATTCCGCAAGACGACGGTTTATCTCCTCCTCGGGAACGTCAAGGGAAAGCTTGCAGTTGGGGATATCGACAGTTATCATATCGCCGTTCTGAACGATACCGATGATACCGCCATCAGCAGCCTCAGGAGAAACGTGGCCGATAGAAGCTCCTCTGGAAGCTCCGCTGAAGCGTCCGTCGGTGATAAGCGCTACCGACGAGCCCAGTCCCATTCCCTGAATAGCCGATGTGGGGTTGAGCATCTCTCTCATGCCGGGGCCGCCCTTGGGTCCCTCGTAACGGATAACGACAACGTCGCCTGCAACGATCTTTCCGCCGAGGATAGCTGCCTGTGCGTCCTCCTCGCAGTCGAATACCTTAGCAGGGCCGGTATGTGTCAGCATCTCAGGAACAACAGCGGAACGCTTAACTACACAGCCATCCTTAGCAAGATTTCCTCTGAGTACGGCGATGCCGCCCTCTTCGCTGTAGGGAGTTTCTATAGGTCTGATGATATCAGGGTTCTTGTTAACGCAGCCCTTGATGTTCTCGCCCACAGTCTTGCCGGTAGCTGTGATAAGGTCTGTGTGGAGCAGGCCCTTCTTGTCAAGCTCGTTCATTACAGCGTATATACCGCCTGCCTCGTTGAGGTCCTCCATGTAAGCATGACCTGCAGGAGCAAGGTGACAGATATTCGGAGTTTTTGCGCTTATCTCGTTAGCGATGTCGAGGTTTATCTCGATGCCGCACTCGTGAGCGATAGCGGGGATATGGAGCATAGTATTTGTGGAGCAGCCCAGTGCCATATCAACGGTAAGAGCATTTTCAAAGGCTTCCTTGGTCATGATGTCCAGAGGACGGATATTTCTCTGATAGAGCTCCATTACCTTCATGCCTGCCAACTTTGCAAGGCGTATTCTCTCGGAGTAAACAGCAGGGATAGTTCCATTGCCTTTTAGTCCCATGCCGATAGCTTCGGTAAGGCAGTTCATGGAGTTTGCAGTGTACATTCCCGAACAGCTTCCACAGGTAGGACAAGCCTTGTTCTCGTATTCCTCGAACTCCTCCTCGGTTATCTTTCCTGCGGTGTATGCGCCTACCGCTTCAAACATGGAGGAAAGGGAGGTCTTGCTGCCCTGAACATGACCTGCCAGCATAGGTCCGCCGGAAACGAATACTGTGGGAACATTTATCCTTGCGGCTGCCATGAGAAGTCCAGGTACGTTCTTGTCGCAGTTGGGTACCATAACCAGCGCATCAAAGTGATGAGCAAGAGCCATGCACTCAGTGGAATCAGCGATGATGCCTCTTGTTACGAGGGAATACTTCATGCCCTCGTGACCCATTGCGATACCGTCGCATACTGCGATAGCGGGGAATACTACAGGAGTACCGCCTGCCATAGCAACGCCCAGCTTAACGGCCTCAACTATCTTGTCGATGTTCATGTGACCGGGAACGATCTCATTGTATGAGGAAACGATACCTACCAGCGGCTTTTTCATTTCCTCCTTGGTAAAGCCCAGAGCGTTGAAAAGTGAGCGCTGGGGAGCCTTGTCTGCGCCCTCGCAGAAGAAGTTGTTACATTCTTTACATTCCATTTTAATTACCTCGATCTTATTGATTTGATATTATTTCCCTGTAGGAGCTCACCGCCGAATCCACCTCGGAGATAAGTCTTGCTTCAAGGGGAGTGTTCATGATATTTTTCGGATATTCCACGCCTATGTAGGTGTTTTCCCAAAGCATGCCTCTGTCCATGCCATAGAAGTACAATACCTTTCCGAAATGGTCGGTCTTTGCGCGGAAATAGACCTTGCTGCCCTTGTCGGAAACGGGCTCGAACAGATATAAGCCGCTGGGAGCCTCACCATTTTTGAAGTTATCTATCATATCATAGATTTTATCATCTGCGGCGTTAGCTATAATGAAAGCGGGCTTTTCTGGGGCATACTCTCCGTATTCCTCGTCGTCGATGTCGGGCTCGTACACGGCGGAATAGTCTATCTCGCCGGCACCACTGTCAAAGGGCAGGAAATCTCCGCTGAGCATGAATGAATACTCGACTTCAATCTGTTCTCCGTTTTCATCGTCATCATAATAAGTATCCTTTACAAGACGGACAGGCTTTGGAGCCTTTACGGGAGCGGAAGCCTTCGGAGCTGCGTTTTGCGGAGTCTGTCCGGACAGAGCCCTGTTTTTCATTTCCTCCGCCTTATCGAGAAGCTCGGACATTCCCGCCGAAACGCACTTTTGAGAAGCTGTGCTGTCTAACGCCTTAGCTGCGGATTTTAAAATGCTGTCAAAAAAACTCATGTCTTTATCCTTTCGTAAATATTTACTGTTCGTTATTTCCGAGGAAGGCTGCGCCGATGATGCCCGCGTCATTTCCGAGCTCAGCAACAACGATCTTCGTGTTCTTGTCGATCATTCTTGTGTAGACCTCTTCTGCCACAAGCTCCTTTACGGGGATAAGCAGAGGATCGCCCTCGTTGCACACTCCGCCGCCGATGCACAGAACATCGGGCTGGAAGATGTTTATCACGTTTGTGATTCCCGCAGCAAGATACTTGCAGTATGTATCAACGACCTGCTTTCCTGCCTTGTCGCCTGCTCTCATGGCATTGAAGGCGTGGCGTGCGGAGTAGCGGTTTCCGTCCTGAACGAAATATTCGTGAAGTACGGAGGAGCTGTCCTTTTCAGCTGCCTCTCTTGTCATGCGGATAAGTCCTGTTGCGGAGGAGAACACCTCAAAGCAGCCCTTTCTGCCGCAGGTGCACTGGGGACCGTCCACCTCGATGACCATGTGGCCTATCTCCGCACCTGCGAAGTTAGAGCCTGTCATAATCTTGCCGTCAACGATAACGCCTGCGCCAACGCCTGTTCCGAGAGTGATGCAGACTGCATTTGCAGCGCCTCTTGCAGCACCTGCAACATATTCTCCATAGGCAGCGGCATTGGCATCGTTTGCCACGTAAACGGGCTTATTGATGTGAGCCTGAATATATTCTCTCACGGGGACATCGTGGAAATCAAGATTGTTGGAATAGGGGATAGTACCGTTGATATTATCGGCAATTCCGGGAGTTCCTATACCTATCCACTCCACGCTGTCAACGGAAATTCCTGCGTCCTCGCATGCCATAAGGGAGACCTTAGCCATATCGTCGCAGATATCCTTTGCGGGACGAGGACAGAGAGTCTTTACGCTTGCCTTACCAACTATCTCAAAATTTTCCGTCACAACGCCTGCCTTGATATTAGTGCCGCCAAGATCGATTCCTATGTAATACTTCATGGTGATGACCTCCATTAAACCTTTGTAAGAATTACGGTGCATTTTCCTTCAACGGTATATTTTCCGCTGCCTGCGCCGATGAAGATGCTGTCGCCCTTCTTTGCGTTTACAGTGCCATTTCCTGTGATGACGGGGCTGCCCTCCAGAACGAGAATGCTGTTGAAGCTCTTTTCGTCTGCTTCAAATTCAGCCTTTGTATCAACATTTACTCTGTAGGTGGTGAAATACTCGCAGGAGGAAAGGAGCTTGATATCGAAGCCATCATGCTTTTCCACGGGAGTTTCAGGGTAAGCTTTTGCAGGACAGAGGTTTGTTACGTCCTTAGCCTTTTCCACATGAAGCTCGCGGGGCTTTCCGTCCTTGCCGACTCTGCCGTAATCGTAGATACGGTAGGTGGTGTTGGAGTTCTGCTGTATCTCGGCGATAAGGATACCCTTGCCGATAGCATGGAGAGTGCCCGACTGGATAAAGAACACATCGCCCTTCTTGACGGGAACAGCGTTTGTCACTTCAAGGAGAGTATTGTCTGCGATGCGACGGGCGAACTCGTCCTTTGATATCTCGTGCTTGAAGCCGTACAGAAGAGTAGCTCCCTCGTCGCAGTCCACCACGTACCACATCTCAGTCTTGCCGTATTCGCCCTCGACGCGCATAGCATAGTCGTTGTCAGGATGTACCTGAACAGAAAGGTTATCCTTTGCGTCGATAAGCTTGATAAGAATGGGGAAGTTCTCAAATTTTTCGCAGTCTGTTCCGAGGACGGACTTGCCTGCCTTTTCGATATATTCCGACAGGGTGAGCCCTGCAAATTCGCCGTTAGCGATAGTGGACTGACCGTCCTTATGGCAGGAAAGCTCCCAGCTCTCAGCGACCTTGTCATAGTCGCAGTCCTTGCCGAAATCGTCGCGGAGGCGTGTTCCGCCCCAGATATAGTCCTTGAAAGCGGGTTTAAGCAGCATTGGATACATAGTTGATTATTCCTTTCATATGTAAATTATGATTAAACGTCATACTACTGATATTTTACCACTTATTTATCATTCTGTCAATGAAAATTTTTGAAATGCTGTAGCAGATATCAGTCTGGAAAAAATCAGCATAAATCTGCTCCATTTTTTTATTTTTTTTATTCTGATTTTTATTGAAATTCACGAAAAAGTATGATATAATGGTATTATAAGAAAATAGGGCGGTGACTTGCATGGGCAGATACATAAAGGATTACATGAAATACATCGAAAAAATTCTCGGCGGAGATGACGCCGATGTTGATTACGAAAAGCTTAGGATAGATTTTCTGCTGAAGATAGAGTTTTTCCAGCATGAAAGACTGGTTCATTTCCTTGTGACCTTCATGGTCATAATTGCGCTGTTTATCAGTGTGCTGTATATTTTTATGACAGGTTTGCAGCTCATGTCCGTGCTTTCGATAATACTGCTGGGACTTACGGCGGCTTATCTTGCGTACTATTATTTCATCGAAAATGCAGTTATGAAAATGTATAAGCTGTACGACAGGATAATGGAAAAGATAAACGAAGGTAGCAAAAAATAAACCGAAGCGAGGGTCTTTTATGAAGATGACCGACGAAATAATTCGTAAAGTAATAGAAAATGAAGATATATCCGTGGATTTCCAGCCGATTTATTCACTTAACACCAAGAAATTCATAGGGCTGGAGGCTCTTGCGAGAGGCCATTACAACGATGAGGTAATATCTCCCGTTTTTCTGTTTGAATATGCCAAAAGAGAGGGCATCTCCTTAAAGCTTGACAGGATATGCCGTGAAAAGGCTATGAGAGCTTTCTCCACCGAGAACAGAGGAGCTTCTCTGTTTATAAATTTTGAGACCTCTGTTCTGAACGACGTGGTATCGGGGACGGGCTCCCTGGCGAAAACTGCTGAGGAGAATGGCATTTCTCCTCAGAATATCGTTATCGAGCTGAATGAATCACGGGTCAGGGATTCCTATAATCTGATGATGTTCGTGGACTATTACCGCTCAAAGGGCTTTCTTATCGCCCTTGACAACGTAAGCGCAGGCTTTGACACCATAAACCGCATA
>CAMEYZ010000109.1 GCA_945947715.1 uncultured Clostridia bacterium
GGAGGGTTGGAAAAAGCTCACCGAAAAGATAGGTAAAAAGGTACAGCTTGTGGGAGATGACCTGTTCGTGACCAATCCCGAGCGTCTGAAAAAAGGAATCGACATGGGCTGCGCAAATGCTATCCTTATCAAGCTAAATCAGATAGGAACGGTCTCCGAGACCATTGAAGCGGTAAAGCTGGCCCAGCAGGCAGGCTACAAGACCATAATATCTCACAGAAGCGGCGAGACCGAGGATACCTTCATCGCTGACCTTTCCGTGGGACTGAATGCCGGACAGATAAAAACAGGCGCGCCCTCCCGCGGAGAACGCACTGCAAAATATAACCGTCTGCTGCGCATAGAAGAAATGCTTTAAAAATATATAACGGATAATTTACCTCCCAAACCATAAAAAGGCGGCAATCCAAGCCGCCTTTTACATATATTAAACAAACAGAAAAACAATTATCAAAGCTCTCCGAACACCACATTCTTTTCGGTCTCATGCTTTTTGGGTCTGCCCATAAGGGAGGGTATGGCCTTGCGGACATCACCGCCATTGAACAGCACCTCATAGCACTGCTCAGTTATAGGCATTGCAATCCCCTTAAGCTTTGCCAGCTCATATGCTGCCTTGGTGCAGAAATAGCCCTCAACGGTGCCCACCTGCTTTACGGCTTCCTCGGGAGACACACCCTGTCCAATGAGTATTCCTGCGCGACGATTTCTACTGTGCATGCTGGTACAGGTAACGATAAGGTCGCCCACTCCAGTCAGTCCAGCAAAGGTCATATCCTGAGCGCCCATAGCAACTCCCAGTCTTGCTATCTCCACAAGGCCTCTTGTCATAAGAGCCGCCTTTGTATTGTCACCGTAACCCATTCCGTCGCAGATACCCGCGCAGAGGGCAATAATATTTTTCAGAGCTCCGCCCAGCTCACAGCCGATAACATCATCACTGATATAAACACGCAGAGTATCGCTGCTCATGATGCTCTGTATATAATCGGCGCAGCCCTCGCTTTCAGATGCTGCCACCACCGTTGTAGGCATGCCGATAGCCACTTCCTCCGCATGAGAAGGACCGCTGAGCACAGCTATCCTTTCAGTAGGAAGCTCCTCGCTAAGCACAACGGTCATGCGTTTTAGGCTTTCCTGCTCCAGACCCTTGCCCGTGTTAACGACAACTGTCTTTTCGGAGATATAGGGTGCTGCCTGCTTTGCAATGCTTCTCACCCAGTTTACGGGAAGACCGAAAATAACGATATCCTTGCCCGAAACGCAGGATATATCGTTTGAAAAGGAAATGCTGCCGGGTATCTTCACGCCGGGAAGCTTTGCCTTGTTTTCACCGTCACGCTTTATATCGTCGATCTCCGACTGAAAAGCCGACCATACAACAACATTATGACCGAGCTTATCCAGCATCACTGCCAGAGCAAGTCCGAAGCCGCCTGCTCCAAGTATCACAATATCAGCTTTTTTCATAATAATGATCCTTTCAGGAAAAGCAAACAGCTCCCTGCTATCTGCTTATCCGATATGTACTATTCCTGCTTTTTCTTCTGACCGAATTTATTTTCTGTTCCTGCTTTAAGTCTCTGGATATTGGACCTGTGCATGTAAATCAACAGAATTGACGTACCCACCGTCAGCGCCGTGTACAGAATAGCCTCATTCAGCGGCGCGCTTCTGAAGAAATAGTTCACGCAGAAGGTAAGTATGGGATATGCCACAGCCGCCGAGATAGAGCCCACCGAAACATATCTTGTGATAAACACAACGATAAGGAAAAACGGGATAACAATGGCAAAGGTCAGCGGGTCTATCACCAGCAGAACAGAGCTTGCCACAAGCACGCCCTTTCCTCCCTTGAAGTGGTAGTACAGCGGGAAAATATGTCCGATTATGGCAAAAAATCCTGCAATATAGCCGATTGCCTGAGAGTCGATAAAATATCTGTCACTGAAATCATCGCCCAGAAGCAGCCTGCACACAAGCTGACTGAGCAGCACTGCCACAACGCCCTTGCCAAGGTCGCCTATCAGCGTCAGCAGCGCAGGAAGCTTTCCGTAGCAGCGAAGGGTGTTAGTAAGTCCTGCGTTCTTGCTGCCATGTTCTCTGATGTCCTCGTGTTTAAGAAGCTTCACAACGATGATAGAGCTGTTCACGCTTCCCAGAAGATATGAAATTACTGCTGTAAGCAGGATAGATAATATCTGCATAATAAATTGACCCCTACTTGTTATCATTTTTATCCCGTTCTCTGATTACGAAACGCACGGGAGTTCCTTCCAGTCCGAAGGTCTGGCGCACCTGATTCTCGATATATCTCTGATAGGAGAAGTGGAAAAGGTCCGCACGGTTGACAAACATTACAAACGTGGGAGGACGTGTGGAGGGCTGAGTCATGTAGTATATCTTAAGACGTCTGCCCTTGTCCGAGGGAGGCTGAACACGGGTAGTAGCATAGGAAAGCACATCGTTAAGCATACCCGTAGACACTCTCATGCAGTTCTGACGGTTGACCGAGTTGATAAGCTCAAACAGCTTATTTATCCTCTGACCGGTCTTTGCGGAGATAAACAGGAAGGGCGCATAGGACATGAAGCTGAAATCCTCTTTGAGCTTCTCGGTAAATTCGTTCATGGTGCTGCCGTCCTTTTCGATAGCGTCCCACTTGTTCACAGCGATGATACAGCCCTTGCCCTGTTCATGGGCATAACCTGCCACCTTGGTATCCTGGTCGGTAATGCCCTCGGTAGCGTCTATCATGATAACGCATACATCGGCACCGTCCACTGCCATATAGGAGCGCAGAGTGCTGTAATGCTCAATCTTCTCATTTATCTTTGATTTGCGGCGGATACCCGCAGTGTCGATGAATACATACTTTCCGTACTCATTTTCGACAATCGTATCGGTAGAATCTCTGGTAGTACCTGCAATATCCGACACGATAGCGCGGTTTTCGCCGGATATCTTATTGATAAGGGAGGATTTTCCCACGTTAGGCTTACCGATAACGGCAACACGGATATAGTCCTCGCCATATTCGTCATCAGCCTTTTCGGGGAAATACTTGAATATCTCGTCCAGCAGGTCACCTGAGCCGTGACCATGTGCAGCAGAAATTGGGAACGGGTCACCCAGTCCCAGATTATAAAACTCATAGAATTCCATGGGAACATCGCCGATAGAATCTATCTTGTTTACCGCAAGGATAACGGGCTTACCGCTTTTCTGGAGCATGGAAGCAACGTCGTAATCTCCCGCCGTAACGCCGCAGCGGATATCGGTGAGAAATACGATAACATCAGCCTTTTCGATAGCAATTTCCGCCTGTCTGCGCATCTGTTCAAGGATTATATCATCGGAGGCAGGCTCGATTCCACCAGTATCCACGATCATAAATTCGCGGTTTCTCCACTCGCATTTTGAATATATCCTGTCACGGGTAACACCGGGAGTGTCCTCCACAATTGACAGTCTTTTTCCGATTAGCTTGTTAAAAAGGGTGGATTTTCCCACATTGGGGCGTCCCACCACCGCAACTATCGGTAATGACATAGTATCATCTCCTTACTGTAGACCGAGGATTCCTTCAAGCAGATCTCTGCCATCGTTTTCGGTTATTCTTACTTTTATATTAAGCGCATTCTCCACGTCCGAAATAGTGTAATCGTCCAGGAAAACGTCGCTGTTTCTCATAATCATATTAGACGGCAGCAAAAGCTCGTCCCCCAGCTCAATACCTTTAAGCTGGTTCATAATATCCTGTGCGGTGATAAGTCCCGACACAGTGATAGTCTCGCCGAAATAGTCATTTCTTATAGCATACACATCGCAGTGTACGTTTTCTATAGTATCGTTGACCCTCTGCGCAAGCTCGCTGATAAAGCTGTAAGCAAGCCTGCCTGTGGCGATTGATACCCTTCTGGGCGGATATTTTTTCTTTGACAGCTCCTCAAAGGCCACAGAAAACTCGTCCTCCAGTGAACGGAGCATTCCCACTCCATTCTCATACTGAGGATATCCCTCATAATAATCAGCGTCAGGCAGCTCTCTTTCGGCCAGGATATAGAACTCATCGGACAGGAAGATAAGTCTTGTCCCGAATTTCTCCATAAATTCCCGCTGAAATTCCTCGGCGATGTCGATAGTTTTCTGTGCTTCTTCCTTAGTGAAGAGCCGCAGAGGGAAAAGTCCCTCTCTGTACTTAGTAATTCCCACAGGGACCGCAGCAATACTGGAAATATTCGGCATAAGCTCGGCCAGGTCGCAAAGAGTTCGCTTAAACTCCTCCCCGTCGTTTATCCCGGGGCAAAGCACAAGCTGACAGTTGAGGATTATCCCGTTATCGGTAAGCTTTTTCAGATATTTCAGCTTTTCTCCGGCAAAGCGGTTGTTCATCATTTTGCAGCGCAGCTCGGGGTTTGTGGTATGAACGGAAACGTTGATATTCAGCCGCATTTTGATAATACGGTCGATATCCTTGTCCTTCAAATTTGTCAGTGTCACATAATTTCCCTGTAAAAAGGAAAGTCTTGCGTCGTCGTCCTTAAAATAGAGAGTCTCTCTCATTCCCGGGGGCATCTGGTCAATAAAGCAGAAAACGCACTTGTTGGAGCAGCTTTGCTTTTCATCCATAAGAAAGGACTTGAACTCCAGCCCCAGATCGTCATATTCGCTCTTATTGAGCTTCAGCATGAGAAACCTATCGTCACGCTTTAAAACGAGCCGCAGAATATCCTCAGCGGTGTAGTACATATAGTCAAGGACATCGGATATCTCATTTCCGTTGACCGTAAGCAGTACATCTCCGCTCTGAATGTGCGCCCTGTCCGCAGGTGAGTTTTTCACCACACCCGTAACTGTTACCGACACATAAACCCTCCTTCGCAAATAAAGTTGACAATTTTCGGAAAGTTAAAAACTTTCTCGGTAGGAAAAAAGCAGAGTAGGATAGCTCCGACTCTGCCTTTCGGGAAAGCGATCACGCTTCCTTTTTGATTACCTCAACGCCCTTGTAATAGCCGCAGTTCTTGCATACCTTGTGCGGAGCAGTAAGAGCACCGCAGTGCGAACAAGTAGATAAAGCGGGGGTGTCTAACTTCCAAACTGCAGAACGTCTCTTGTCACGTCTTGCCTTGGATACCTTTCTCTTTGGTACTGCCATTTTCAGCACCTCCTTATTAATAATTACATAAAATGAATTGCGTTACTGCTATCTTTCGCAGCCGCATTCTCCCAGATTGAGATCTGCTCCACAGATATAGCACAGACCCTTACAGTCCTCCTTGCAAAGCAGCTTTGTGGGGATCTGCAGCAGTGCGTCCTGCACAGCAAGCTCATCAACGTCAATGCTGTCGCCCTGAGTAACGATATATTCATCGTTATCTGTATTCACAGTGCGGACAAGGATATGCTTAAAATCGAAGAAATAATCCCTGTCAAAGGGTTTCAAGCACCTGTCGCACTCAGCCTTCAGAGTAAATGCCGCAGAAAAATTCAAATGCACGATACCCGCGCGGTTATAGACCTTCCCCTTAACAGAAAAGTCCTCCAGAACACAGCCCTTAATCTCGCCAAGTCTTTCCTCAGAAACACGGTAGTCAAGTTCAACAGACTGTCCCTCAGCGTCGTATATCGGTTTTAAATCAATTACCATAGCATAACTCCTGCGCCCAACACAAACTATATTATATCACATAAAAATATGTATGTCAATAGTTATTTTGGGATTTTTTTAAGATTATTGTCAGATGCTGTATTTGCTTACAGACTCGGGAAGATCAGCCTTGTCTGCTGAAACGGTGAATACAACATTAACATCGTCAGCAGTGAGCTTGTCGATCTTTGCGAGAAGAGCGCCGAGAGCCTCATAATCAGCTCCGCCGATCTTAAGGATAGAATCAACGTAGATATCCTTGATATCATAGTTGCCTGCAACGAGACCAGCAACGAGACCAAAGAAAGCCTCGAAGGAGTAGATGCAGTACTGATCTGTATCAACCAGTCTTACATCGTGGCCGATGTCGTATCTGAGCTTTGTGCCCTTGTCGATACATTCTACATAGCCGTTGGTATTCTTTGCAGACTCATTGATCATATCAATTAAGATTTTTGTTTTACCTGAACCTTTTTTTCCTGTGATGATTTTTACCATAATAAATGCTCCATTCTCAGCGGAAATGATCTTCCGTACATGCGATAGGATATGTGCAGCTCCGCCGCTGCCGCACCGACGGTCAAACCGTCCCAAGTCGCCTACGGGAATATTGCTATATAACACCGCGGAGAGCCCGCGGAATTAGCCTTAATTACTTGCCGAGCTTAGCTTCAAGAGCAGCCTTCTGATCCTCATAGCCAGGCTTACCCAGCAGAGCGAACATATTCTTCTTGTAGCTTTCAACACCCGGCTGATTGAAGGGATTGATACCGAGAAGATATCCGCTGACAGCGCATGCCTTCTCAAAGAAGTAGATCATATAGCCTACAGTCTTTTCGGTGGTATCTGCCATTTCAAGCACGATATTGGGAACGCCGCCCTCGCTGTGAGCGATGACTGTGCCTTCCAGTGCCTTATGATTTACAACGGACATATTCTGATTTGTGAGGAAGTTCAATCCGTCCAGATTCTCAGGGTCGTCCTCAAGGAAGAGGTCTGCCTTAGGCTTTTTGATATCCACAACGGTCTCAAAGAGTAGCTTTGTGCCGTCCTGGATGAACTGACCCATAGAGTGCAGGTCGGTGGAGAAGGTAGCAGCTGTGGGGAAAAGGCCCTTGGAATCCTTGCCCTCGCTCTCGCCGAAGAGCTGCTTGTACCACTCGGTCATCATCTGGAAGCTGGGGTCATAGGAGACCAGCATCTCAGCGGAGAAGCCCTTTCTGTAAAGGATATTTCTGATAGCAGCATACTTGTATGCGTCGTTCTCCTCGTAGGGCTTTGCGAAATCTGTTCTTGCAAGAGCAGCGCCCTCCATAAGAGCGTCGATATCGCAGCCTGCCGCAGCAATAGGAAGAAGACCTACTGCGGTAAGAACGGAAAATCTTCCGCCGATATCGTCGGGAACAACGAAGGTCTCATAGCCCTCCTTGTCAGCAAGCTCCTTAAGAGTGCCCTTTGCACGGTCAGTAGTGCAGAATATTCTTTCCTTTGCGCCGTCTCTGCCGTACTTCTTGATAACGATATCTCTGAATACTCTGAAAGCCAGAGCAGGCTCGGTAGTTGTACCGGATTTGGAGATAACGTTCACGGAGATATCCCTGCCCTCGCAGATAGAGATGACCTCGTTAAGATATGTGGGGCTGATGTTGTTGCCCACATAGTAGATGTTTGGGGTATCCTTCTTCAGATCGTTGTAGAGAGGGGACTTCAGCAGCTCGATAGCCGCTCTTGCGCCGAGGTAAGAACCGCCGATGCCGATAACTACGAGTATATCGGAATTAGCCTTGATCTTTGCTGCGGCTGCCTT
>CAMEYZ010000110.1 GCA_945947715.1 uncultured Clostridia bacterium
ATTATTGTATTTGATGTATGGAAGAGTCTTTGTTGTTCTACCACCTGCAGGGTTGGTAACTCTTACCTTAGCTGTTGTGCCAGAAGTAGAGATAACCTCTTTATCTTCAACCTTGATGTATGCTCTTGTATCAACATACTTCTGAGCTGTTGTGAATGTGAATGCAACATTCTCGTTGTTTGCAATTACATCGTTGAGAACAGCCTGAGGATATGTGTATCCATTCTCGGTAAGACGGGTAATTACGTTAGCGGGTTCAGTAGGATTAGATGCGAGAGGCTTGAAGTAATCAGCGCCGGCGTTGTTAACATAGTTAACAGCGGGGATTACATCGTTCATTGTAGCAGTCTTGCCAACAGGGTTGATACCCTTCATTTCGTTTTTAGCCCACTCAGCTCTCCAACCCCAGTCATCGCCTGCAGGATTTGCAGTATATGTAAGGGTGATTGTGTAGGAAGCAAAGCCGTAGGTAACATCCTTAACTGCGCCAGGGATTACAGTCTTGCCGTTGTCAACAACGATCACAGAACCGGGTTTGTTCTTGTTAGCAGCCTCAGCCTCAGCCTGAGCCTTAGCGAGCTCATACTTATAAGTTGTCTCATCTTTAAATGTCTTTGTCTCGTTCTCAGTCTTCTCAGCTACAGCTTCAACCTTAGCCTTAGAGCACTTTGTAACCTTTGCATAAGTGTGACCAGCTGTAGTACCGTTTGTTCCATCGCCTATAAAGATATCGATAGACTTGATGTCGCCAACTTTAGTTGCGTCAGCACCCTTAACGTTCTGTGTAGCAACATAATCTACATATTTCTGGTGACCTACTTCATCGGTAGTATCTGCAACATCAACATAAGTTACGTCATTATACTCAGCAGGCACAGCAGGAGCAGCTGGTGTTGTCTTGAATACAGTGAAGCTGTACTCTACAGTATCGGGATCAGCATTCTTGTAGAGCTCGAGTCCGTCCATAGCAATTGCATTGCTGTTGGAACCATCAGCAGAGAAGTCGATAACATATGCATAGATGTTGCCGTTCTCGTCCTTCTTCAGCTCAACGGGGGTGATCTTCTTAGTTTCGTTCTTTCCATCAGTTCCTTTAACATACTGTCTGGAAACTGTCTCGTTTACAGTGTATGTAGGAGACTGCTCACCAGTCTGGCTCTTCTGAGGAAGGCCATAACCGTTGATGTTTACAACGTCAAGTGTGTAGTTGTCATAAGCGGGTAATGTAGCACCGATCTGAACAGCAGCTTTGCCGCCCTTCTTAAGGCCCTCAACAACATAGCCATCTGTGTTGCCTGCATACTTATAAGTAAGAGTGATGGTAGAGTCTGTGTAAGCCTTTTCCTTCTTGTTGAGATCGTAAGAAAGAACGATCTGTGCCTGATCAGCGTCGCCGCCTGTCCAAGCGGAAGCAGTAGTGGCCATTGCAGATACGGCCAGAGCGCCAGCCATTACGCCAGCAATTGACTTTTTCATGTTCATGAAAAATATCCTCCTTGTTTTGTTTTAATTTTTTATATTTATTTTATTTCCAAATGGAATGGAAATCAAATATGGGGTGATTCGAGTACGTTTCTGCCCGTCTCTTTATCACGCTTTTATTCTAACACACAAAGCAGCGAACTGTCAATGCACACTCATCACAAATTTATCACTATTTTTTTATCTGAAATGTGCACATTTAACTAAAACTTAAACCTTTTCGCTTTTAACAGCCGAATTTTCAGTAACCAGCAGTTACAATCTGTAACCACTTGCAATTTTCTCGGCCGAGGCAGGGTCGGTTTAAATTCTGTCGTGTCCCTCATGTGTTGATTATATGATACAGCATTTCGCCGGGAATTTCAATTGATTTTTTGCACAAACCCACAGAGATTTTTTATTTAAATTCGGCGCGCTGATACGGAATATTGTCAATTGAGGGTGATATACGGGTGTTTTTTGACATTTTTTAGAATTTCGCAGGATTTTTGTTTCCGAACTGTGACCCATGGATACTATATATAATATTTTTTCGAAGCACTTTACAAATTGGGAATTATCTGGTATTATATACGTGTAACGAAAGTAGCCGTTATTACCATCAAGCACAACCCCACAGAACTACTACTTCTGTGGGGGCTAATTTTAACCAAAAAGCTCCGTCCCACACACCGCAGGACGGAGCTTTTACATATCCAAAGATCAGTTATCTCTGCTCTTTTCGCGTATCTCCTTCATTATCTTGTCAACAACCTCGTCGAGGGCAAGAGCTCCCATATCGCCATTCTTGCGTGAACGCAGGGAAACGGTATTTTCCTCGACCTCCTTGTCGCCAACTATAAAGAAGTAGGGTATCTTTTCAAGCTGTGCAGCTCTGATTTTATAGCCAATCTTCTCATTTCTGTTATCCACAGTAACTCTTACGTCCATATCATCAAGACGCTTTGCGATATTCTCCGCATACTCCTTAGCTCTGTCGGTAACGGGGAGTATCCTTATCTGCTCAGGAGCCATCCACATAGGAAGCGCACCGTTATACTTTTCAAGCAGATAAGCAAGAGTTCTCTCATAGCAGCCCAGGCTCGTTCTGTGGATAATATACGGATTTCTCTTCTTTCCGTCCACATCCACATATTCCATTCCGAACTGCTTTGCAAGGAGCATATCTATCTGGATAGTTACCAGCGTATCTTCCTTGCCGAATACATTCTTATACTGAATATCGAGCTTAGGTCCGTAGAACGCCGCCTCGTCGATGCCTATGGTATAATCTAAACCGAGGTCGTCCAGGATAGTTTTCATCACGCTCTGAGCCTCTTCCCACTGTTCGGGAGTGCCCTCATACTTGTTCTTAGGATTCGCAGGATCCCACTGGGAGAAACGGAAGGTGCAGTCCTCCAGAAGCCCCACTGTACCGAGGAAATACTTGCACATGTCAAGACAGAGCTTGAATTCCTCTTCAAGCTGCTCGGGACGGACGATGAAATGTCCCTCGGAAATGGTGAACTGACGCACTCTGATAAGTCCGTGCATCTCGCCGCTGTCCTCGTTTCTGAACAGCGTCGATGTTTCGGTCAGTCTCATAGGCAGATCGCGGTAGCTTCTCTGTCTGTTGAGGAACACCTGATACTGGAAGGGGCAGGTCATAGGACGAAGTGCAAAGCACTCCTTTTCCTCATCATTGGGGTCGCCGATAACGAACATTCCGTCCAGATAATGATCCCAGTGACCGGATATCTTGTAAAGCTCGCGCTTTGCCATAAGGGGAGTCTTAGTCAGAGTACAGCCCTGCTTTGCCTCATAATCCTCCACCCAGCGCTGTAATATCTGAATGACCTTCGCGCCCTTGGGCAGCAGTATTGGAAGACCCTGTCCAACATAGTCAACAGTGGTGAAATATTCAAGCTCTCTTCCTATCTTGTTGTGATCCTTTGCTCTTGCTTCCTCAAGAGCCTTTAAATGAGCCTCCAGCTCGCTTGCCTTGGGGAAAGCGGTACCATATACACGGCAGAGCTGCTTGCCCTTGGAATCGCCGCGCCAGTAAGCGCCTGTGCACTGTGTTAGCTTTACAGCCTTCACAACGCCCGTGGACATAAGATGAGGTCCTGCGCAAAGGTCGGTGAAATCGCCCTGCTCATAGAAGGAGATATCCTCGCCCTTGCCAGCGTGCTCGTTGCAGAGCTCCACCTTGTAGGGCTCGCCCATAGCTTCAAGCTTCTTTGCCGCCTCATCAGCAGGAAGTCCATACTGCTTCAGAGGGATATCCTCCTTGCATATCTTCTTTATCTCAGCCTCAAGAGCATCTAAGTCCTCGCGGGTAAAGGGCTTCTCCACGTCGAAATCGTAGTAGAAGCCGCCGTCGATAGCAGGTCCGATAGCAAGCTTTGCGGAAGGATATTTCCTCTTTACAGCCTGTGCCAGCATATGTGAAGCGGTGTGATTGAAGGCATGCTTGCCCTCTTCGGAATCGAAGGTCATAACCTCGAAGGTGCAGTCCTTGTCAAGAATTGTACGAAGGTCGCAGACATTTCCGTCTATCTTTACGCAGCATGCAGCCTTGTAAAGACCCATTCCTATGCCCTTGATAATTTCGGCTGCGGAAAGGCCGCTTTCAGCCTCTCTGACCGAGCCATCCTTAAGTGTAAGCTTAATCATAATTTTATCCTCCCTGTATTGATCAGAATTTTTATACTATTAATAATATCTATCCGATACTATTTATCTGTAATTATTATGCCCATAAAGCTGCGTTCAAACAAGCTGTCACATACGATTCTCTGTTCTCTGTTCGTTCGAACTAACTACTGTTAGATTTTTATGTTTTACGGATATATACGAGTAATTGTTCGTTTTCGGCGGAGCAGAGCTCCGCGCATTTGATTCGCTCCGCTGTCAAATGCAGCGCCGCCCGTGATTGGCTTACTTTTCGTGGATATTTGCTGTATGTTTGCTTCCGTCCGCGGATTTTACACGGTCGGCGCTTTATTGTTGTTCGTCGCTTCGGCTTCGATTGAGAGCATCGCTGTGTTACGTGCCGGTGGGGGAGTTTCGCTGTCTGCGGACAGCGACCAAAGGGCGCTGCCCTTTGGAAACCTGCAGCCTTGAAAGGCTGGCGAACTTTTTGTTGCCGGGTCACTGCTTATTTGCGGTTTCTCTCTGCCTCGACCCTTCCTTCGCTTGTTTCTCACTTTCGCGGGAAAATGTAGCCTAAGCTAAAAGACCCCAAACGCGGCAACCGCTGTCGGGCGGACCCGACCACTCTTCACTATTCACTAACTCAAAGCTGTCCTGAGAGCATCATTTCCACGAACTGCCTTGCGGCACGTCCCGAACGTCCCGAACGACGCAGCGCATACGCTTCCGCCTTGGAGAACAGCTCCTCCTTGTCACACTCCAGACCATAGCTTTCAGCTAAGCTTTCCACTATCTGCAGGTACAGGTCCTTGTTCGGCTTTGTGAAGGTGACCTTAAGCCCGAACCGCTCCGAAAGAGAGGTCAGCTCCTCCATGCTGTCACGTGCATGCATATCGTCTCCCTCACGGTCGGAGTATTTCTCCTTCACAAGATGACGGCGATTGCTGGTAGCATATATCACAATGTTTGAGGTCTTGGACGAGGCAGAGCCCTCCAGGACTGCTTTCAGTGCACCAAAATCGTCGTCGTCCGAGGAAAAGGACAGGTCGTCGATGAAAATGATAAATTTCAGCGGATTTTTCGCGATTTTCTCGATAACAAGGGGCATTTCATGCAGCTGTGACTTTTTCATCTCGATAAGTCGCAGACCGTCGTCCTTGAACTCGTTGACCACCGCCTTGACGGTGGAGGACTTGCCCGTTCCCGCGTCGCCGTAAAGCAGCGCATTAGCGGCGGGCTGACCTCGCAGCAGAGCCTTCGTATTGTCGATAACCTTTCTGCGCTCAGTCTCATAGCCTGAAAGCTGTGACAGCCGCTGGGGGTCGGGATTTTTCACCGGGACGATAACGCCCTCCCGAAGCAGAAAGGTGTAATATTTCGCAAAAATACCATAGCCCTTGGTCTGCAGCTCGGACATTCTGCGAGCATATATATCGTGAAAATCCATATGCGAGGTATTCCAGCCTGCAATATATCCGTCGTAGGACATGCACGCTCTGACCTCCATGGGAGTGACCGCTCCTGCTTCTCCTAGGATTTTCAGCTCCTCGTGAGCAGCGGTATCCATTACCTGAGGTATCTCCTTCATCTGCGCATGACGGAGCATATAGTCGTTCTCGTCCTCGGAAATAACGCCCATAAGATACTCGGTAAGATTATCGGTATGAGCATACAGCGCAGAGCAAAACTCTCCGCAGGTGCAGGGAGAAGGCTCCTCAAACATTTTCACCATTTTAGAAACAACGTCATCCTTAAGCACATTCCTGAAAACAGAAAGCGCAGAAAGTCTGACAGCAAGGTCTTTAAGCATATGATCATCTCCGTTGTGTAGAAGCTCTTAGCAAAATAATTATCAATTAAAATAAAAAAGTCCCCGACATAATGTCAGGGACGATAATTACCGTGTTTCCACCCAAATTTACACACTGTATAAAGCAGTATGCCTTGTACGCTCTGTAACGGGAGCAACCGCTGTTTATTAAACAGGCTCCAGGGCGGTACGTCTTATCGGATATACCCTATTCATCGGCGGAATACGTTCCTTTCAGCATATGGAACGCTCTCTGAAAACCGCAGAGGAAAAACGCTTCCCTGTCAATGCGATAAATAATATTAACTTATATAAATTATGATAACATCACTCGTTATTTCTGTCAACAGTTAATATTGACAGTTAATAAAAATTTTTTTCGGCCTAAAAGTACATTTTTCACAAAAGGATATCTAAGGGTTGAAAATTGTAAACAAAAATTAATCAGCAAATCTCACAAAATTCCTTGACAATTCGGTTAAATTATATTACAATAGAAGTATGACTGCAATATATATTAAATATACTTGCTCAGAATAGCCCGAAGGCTCATATTTTATGAATAATTTGCGGCAATTCTGTAAAGAATATAAATTGCTTCTGTTTTTTTATCATTGCTTCTATGGCTTAATAGAAGATTTATTATATTTCCCTATAAATTTATATTATATATCAATGCCGCTAAAATCTGCGGATTTGTATAAAGTATGAATCGCTACATAGCCCAAAAGGGCAAAGAATCTTAAAAATCTTATATTTCGCCTTATAGAAGTAATGTCCGATCATTATTTATATAAGGAGGTCATGCTATGCCACCGGTATTAATCGCTGTTATCGCAGCCGTAGCGGCTGCCGCTGTGTCGGGAATAATCTTTTTCCGAGTAGGCGTGTCATACAGAAAGGCACAGGCGGAATCGGTCATCGGCTCGGCTGAAAAGGAAGCCGAAAGGATAATCGAAGCTGCCCGCGAAGAAGCCGAGAGCAAAAAGAAGATCGCCCTTGTGGAGGCTAAGGACGAAATCCACAAGGACCGCAACGAACTTGAAAAGGAAATCAAGGACAGACGTAATGAGCTTTCCCGACAGGAAAGACGTATCCAACAGAAGGAAGAGAATCTTGACAAGAAAAATGATAATCTCGAAAAGAAGGACGAGCTGCTCCAGAAAAAGCTGAAGCAGGCGGACGAAAAGCTTGAAGAGGCTGAGGTCATCAGAAAATCTCAGATAGAAACTCTGGAGAAGATATCTCAGTTTACCATGGACCAGGCTAAGGAGCATCTGCTCTCTATGCTTGAAAATGATCTTTCTCACGAAAAGGCACTTAAGATACAGCAGTATGAGCAGCAGCTCAAGGATGAGTGTGAGGATAAGGCAAGAAATCTTATCTCCCTGGCAGTTTCAAAATGTGCTGCAGATCAGGTCGCAGAGACTGCTGTTTCCGTTGTTCCGCTCCCCAATGATGAGATGAAGGGACGTATCATCGGACGTGAGGGCAGAAATATCAGAACTCTTGAAACACTTACAGGCGTTGAG
>CAMEYZ010000111.1 GCA_945947715.1 uncultured Clostridia bacterium
TATCCAGCTTTATCCCGAACAGCATTGCCGCTCCCCAGAACAGCAGGCCGTATACCGCCGACGATATCACAGTCGTCATCAGTGCCAGCAGGCTGATAGTCTTGATGTTGGCTTTGAATTTTCTGCTGCTGACCTTTCCTGCGCCCGCAAAGAGCATGAAGCACAGCACTCCGTCCAGAAGATATTCCGAGAACTCAAAGCTGCCTACATAACTTACCCCGTCGGAAAAGGCAGTATTGTCCGCAAAATATGCGGCGATAAGAACCACCGCGCTCAGCACCGAGGAAAACAGCACCAGAGCGATATCCCCTTGCATATGTATAAACCGCTCGTTGATGACTCGTATTGCCACTATCAAAATGAAAATGACAAGAAAGCATTCCATAATTTCCATATTATGATACATTCCTTTCAATTTTTGTCCGTTCAGAGCCTATATTGTCTGAAAGATTTCCAACTTCTATTATAACCACATTTTTGTAATAAGTCAAGTGTTTTCACAATTACGCAAAAAAGTCAGGCCCCTTTATTTTGTGAGCCTGACTGATAATTTTATTCGTCAAGATGTTATTTGACCATTTTTCTTATATCTGCTGCCCGTCCGCAACCTCTCTGAGCATTTCCACATACCTGTCCCGCAGCTTTGCAGGCGAGATTATCTGCGCCTTGCTGCCGAACTGGAACAGCCAGCCGAAAAATGGTTCAGGCTGCTCGGTCTTTATCTGCACATGAACGGTGAAATGCTCATCACCGTCTGCACATATCATTATATCCTTTCCGAAACGGTCTATCACTGCATTGATAAGTGACTTGTCAAAGCGCAGTCTTACCGCCTCCTCTTCTCCGCTGAACATCGAAAACGTTGCGTTCAGATAATCGGAAAGGTCAAAGCCTTCAGGATAGGGCACCGCATTTTCATCAGTTACTGTCACACTTTCCATGCGGTCTACACGGAAATTGGATATGCTTCCATATTTTTCGTAATACGCCACAAGATAATATCTCTCGTGGTCCCACGTAAGAGCATATGGCGAACAGGTGCGTATCCCGTCACGGTATTTTTTGTTCTTGTTCAGGTCGTAGTCGAAATATTTGAACGATATCTTTTTCTGCTCTGCAATAGCGCGATGAATGGCGTCCACGTTTATATATATGCGCTCATTGACCGCCTTCACCCGGTCGGATATGTACACCTGACGATTTATCTGCTTAGCCTCGTACACGCTCGCAAGAGTCTCCAGCTTCTTGATAAGCCCCGCAGACTTCTTCTCGGTAAGAAACCTCGAGGACGACACCGCGTCCGCAAGCAGCTTCAGCTCGGGCAGCTCAAACTCACGGCTCACCGCCTTGTACCCAGCATTTGCTCCTCTGCCGCAGGGCAAGATATCCAGCCCATAGTTTCTAAGCGCTTCGATATCCTCATACAGTGCCTTTCTTCCAGCGGATATTCCATACTCCTCCAGCCTTGCGATTATTTCGGGCATGGTAATGGCATGCTCCTCGTCGGAATAGTCAAGGAGTATCTTATATAGATACAGTATTTTCAGCCGCTGATTGGGATTTTTTACTTTTTCGGACATTTCTGCTCACCTTTTCCTTTCTATTGATCAAGGTATGATAATCAATTCATATTATAATTATATCACAGGTCAATGTATCATTGTCAGGACAATTATCCTGTCTATATTTTACAGTTTTTTTCTCATCATGTCAATACAAAAAGACCCGCACCAGGTGGCACGGGTCCGATATTTCATTTTTTGCCGCTGTCAGGAGATACTCCGTATTTCCGATAGAAATCCTCCACATCGGAGCTCGTTCTTACAAGCTCGGCAAAATGGAGCTTCTTATCAGCACCGCTGTAAAAGCCGATCGTCTTCTCCCCCGTGCAGATACTTGATTCTATCCTGATATCCTCCGCGGAAAATTCCTGAGGAATAGGGAGCACATTATTTTTTCCGCTCTTCACAGACTCTCACCTCCGACGATATCAGCCATTGAATTCAGCTCACAGCAGAGCTTTCTTCCTCGATATAAACGGTATCCTTGCCGCCGTTTTTCGCCTTGTACATTGCCTCATCAGCCCATTCAAATAGCTGCGGATAGGTCACCGACTTATTCGAGGTAATATACACACCAATGCTAAGGCTGATGCGGATATCCTCGCCGTTTATATTTACGCGGGCTTCCTTTGCAAGTGCAGACAGCTTATCACAGAAATCTGCGCAGTTGGCAGCAGCGGTAAATATCATAAATTCATCTCCGCCAAAGCGTCCGGTTATCTCACCCGGGAAATACTTTTCTATCAGCGAGGAGACCGCCATGAGAACATCATCTCCCTTGCGATGTCCGTACTTGTCATTGAAATGCTTGAAATCGTCGATATCGGCAACTGCAAACAGCAGCTTCTCCTTTTCGCGGACCTTTTCCATTGCAGATACCGCATGATTTTCAAAGGAGGTCCTGTTGTACAAGCCCGTCAGCGGGTCAAGCTCTGCCTTTCGGATAAGCTCTCTGTTTCTGGCAAATTCCGTGCTGATATCCTGGATACGTCCGAAAACAGCAGTTATTTTTCCATGCTCGTCCGCAGCGCTGGAATAATAGGTCCTGCACCACTTATAGCCTCCGCCGATGACCATGCTGCGGTATTCGAGAGTAGCCGTAACAGGCGTTCTGCATGCGGAAAGCAGTGCGGAAATGAATCTTTCCCTGTCCTCAGGGTGCACAAGCGGAGAGGTCCGAAACTGCTCCATATAATCGGTGATAACATTCTGAGTTATTCCGTTTGCGCCGTTGGATGAGAATATCATCTTATCCTCGTTGGGGGTGTACTCAAACAGGACATCGGGAGTAGTCATTTCATATATTTTGTACCGCTCGTTTCGGTAAAGGAAATCATCTTTAAGGGTGACCTCAGATGTTACGTTACGTATAATAAGAGCAACTGCGCCCTCTGCCGCTGCAAAATCCGCAGGAAATGCCTTGCATCTGAGCCATTTTACCGCTCCACTGTTATTGCATATCAATCTGACGTCCACAGTATTTGCCTCGGTCAATGCCTTGTCAAATGCAGCTCTCAACTTATCAGTGTCTTCGGGGTGAACCCTGTCCAGTGCACAGTGTCTGTCCGCGGAAAGCTCCTCTTCAGTTATCTCAGCATCTGAAACAAGCTCATCGCTTGCATATATGATATTATAGTTATCCGACGGCAAAAGCACAGCTATGCTTACCTTCCCTGAACCGATAAGCAGCTCCAGTGCGTCCGACGGTGCTATTCCTTTTTTTATGATACTTTTTATATCTCTTCGTTTCATTTGTACGTTCAGCCCTTTTGTGTACATATATTTTTACTCATTTTACCACAATTTATTGAAAATTTCAATAAAAAAATTCATAATTTTTGTTAATTGACATTAAAAAACAGGAGCAAAGAGGAAAAGCCCTCCGCTCCTGCTTATGACGAAAAAAGTATCGGACCGACAGTTTTCGTCAGAACATATTTTTTGAAAGCCCGTCAATAATACTCTGCATAGCCTCTTTTGAGTCCGCAGCTTTTGCGCGGCTTATCACCGACAGCTTCTGAGCCTCGGATAGATTTGCATATGCCATGAGTGCGCGGCTGTCCTGAGCCAGCGCCATTCCCAGTCCCTGGGGAAGCTCTCTTATCTTATCCATATCATCATTCCTTTCACAGTAGATATACTGCCCGAAAAAAATGATAATATCCTATTTGTTTTCCTTTTCCTGAAGATCCTTTTCAGCCTTTGTTATCTGAAGATAATCCGGGTCAAGCTTATCTGCGGGAACAAATCCCCTGTCAAAGGCCGCAAAGCATAGGCTTGACGCCAGCGGATTTTTCAGCTGCGGCGGCGCAGGATATACTCTGCCGGGAGCCTTCACTGACATTTCATCGGCATAGTCCCCCGCTCCGTAATACACGATACAGTCTGCGCCAAGCTCCGCCGAAAGGTCCTCCACGGAAATTATCCTGTCATCGCAAAGCCGTGTAACCTGTCGCCCGCTGACCCTGAAAAGCGCATTATACACAAGATTCTGCCTTGCAGCCATTACTGCGCAGACATTACATTCCATTCCAAGAAAATTATATGCAAGGGCTTCCAGTGTGGAAATCCCTGCGCATTTGCAGCCATTCGCAAATGATATGCCCTTTACCGCAGCAAGGCCAATTCTCAGCCCCGTATAGGAGCCCGGCCCCTTTGCAGCAGACACAGCGTCGATATCGTCAAGAGTAAGCCCTGCATCGGACAGCACCCGCTTTGCCATAGGCAGTATTATCTGCGAATGTGTAAGCTTTGTCATCACCGACGACTGCGCCAGCACGCGGTTTTCATCGCAGACAGCCGCCGAAGCGGTATGTCCCGAGGTGTCAATCCCCAAGATCAGCAAAACGTTCATCTCCCTTGACGGTTATCCTACGCACATTGTCGGATATCCGTTCGATATCAATATAGATAGTATTATCGGGCAGACAGCCCTCAATATTTTCTGACCATTCCACGGCGATGACCGAGGAATCGTCCATATAATCGTAAAAGCCGGTAGTCTCCAGCGCCTCTTCATTAAGGATTCGGTACATATCGAAATGATAGAGAGTAAGCCTTCCTCTGTACTCGTTCACAAGAGAAAATGTGGGCGAGCTGACCTCATCAGGGAGCCCCATACCTATGGCAAGCCCTCTTGTAAAGGTAGTCTTTCCTGCGCCCAGACCTCCGCGGTATGCTATCACATCGCCGCCTGACAGCCTTTTGCCCACCTTTTGGGCAAAGGCAATGGTCTTTTCGGGAGAATCAAGTGTTATTTCATATATCGCCAATGTCAAAATCCTCCAGAAGGTCGAGACGGGCAAGGAATTTCACTTCCCTTTCTGTATGCTCGTCCTTATTGCTTGTAATGCTCACTGTTGGCTCGCTTTTTTTCACCGACATAATGCGGAAGGTCTCGCAGAAAAAGCCGATATTATCGTCCTCAAGAGAACGAATACGGTATCTTTTCCGTTCTGAGTAGCCGTACTTTTCGGTATTGATGATATCGAATCCGAAAAGAGGCGTGCGAACGCCTATGCAGCCTATCTCAAATTCGCTGACATTCTCAAAAACAATTTCCGCGGAAAACTTCACAGGCTCATTACTGTAAAAGGTCATAGAAACAAAGGGTACCTTGACCCCCTCTGAGCCGATGCCGCCGTAGAAGCTAAACTCGCCGAACCAGTCGAAATTGTACCAGTAAAAATCTGGCGCAATCGCAGCAATATCCGACACACCATATATTTCGCTGAAATTATTTTTCAGAGCGCAGGGATCCTCGGTATGAGGCATATTGCGCCGCATACCCATAGGTATCTTTTCAAAACCCAGCTTTTCGTACCAGTGGATAAGACTGTCCTCGCAGAAAAGCTGGACGTTCATCTGATAGATGCCCGACTGGCAGTAATCCGCAAGTCGGGTGACTATTTCGCCGCCGATACCCATGCAGCGGTATTCTCTGCGGACACACACTCCGCTGATAATGGCGGCGATCATTCCGTCGGAGGCCACACGTCCCAGACCTACCAGCAGATCGCCGTCATATGCATAGACCGAATAGAAGCTGTTATTTGCCTTTTCGATGTCCTCGTCGGTATAGCCCTTAAGATTATACCATTCCAGAGACTTATACAGGTCAATAGTATCTTCCCTGCGTTTCAGTTCAGAAACATATTCCAATTCCACTTTAATCTCTCCCCAAAGCGAAATTCAAAAAATCATTCTACGATTCTTGTTCCTGCATTATCAATATGAAGCTCGTGAACGTCCCAGCTTTCAAGGCCTGCGCGGTCCAGTGCAAAGCGAAGCTTGCCTGCAAAGTAAGTGTTTTCGGCGTCAACAACTGTCATTATAGAAGGACCTGCGCCACTTATATATGCAGCATAGGCGCCGAGAGAATATGCCGTTTCGAAAACATCCGCCGCATGAGGAATAAGCTCAATCCTGTAGGGCTGATGAAGCCTGTCGTCCACAGCAGTACGAAGGTTCTCATACTTGCCCGTCAGCAGCGAGGCACTGAAAAGAGCAGCTCTCGAAAGATTATACACTGCATCGGAGAAGGGTATCTCCTTTGGCAGGCACTGTCTTGCCTTTTCGGTCTTAAGCTCAAAATCAGGGACGATCACAATAAACTTAAGAGTGGTAAAAACCTCCTGCTTGACCCAGTGGACCTTTTTTCCGTCAAAGACAGCAGTAACAATTCCTCCGAGAAGAGCGGGGGCGGTATTGTCAGGGTGTCCCTCGATTTGAGCGGAAAGGTCAACCATTTCATCGAGAGTAAGAGGCTCTCCCATAAGCTTGTTGGCGCCCACCAGACCTGCGATGATGCAGGCACTGGAGCTGCCCATTCCCCTTGCCATAGGGATATTGTTCACCTGTTCGATACGAAGTCCCTTAAAGGGTCTGCCGCATATCTGATAGAGAGTTTTCGCGGTAGCGTAGACCATATTGCTTTCGTCCGCAGGAACATCAGTACCGTCCAGCGAGGAAATGCTTATACCGTCATACTCCTCAATATTTACATAGTTATAGTAGCTCAGAGCAAGCCCCAATGCATCGAAGCCTGCTCCCAAATTTGCGCTTGTTGCAGGAATCTGAATCTTTATCATAATTATACACTACCTGTGTTCAAAAATCAAGTACCCTAATGGTGCCGAGAACATTATTTTTATATTTGTTCATTTTTTCGTTAATATCGCACTCGGGGAGCTTAGGCGTAATGAAAGCCTTTTCTGAGTCAGGTCTGCCCGGTCTGTCGAGGTACTCAACCTCTCCGAAGAGCTCGTTTATCTCATTCTCAGAAACGCCATCGGTGCGGATATACATCTGCACCTCATCAAGAGTATAGTCCTTGATGAAGCTGTTATCGGAGCATTCCTCCCATGTCATGGAAACAGAGGTGCTGTCCTGTCTTGCGCAGTCGATGATATCGCCCACAACAGCGCTGGCTGTAGGAAGCTTTCCTGCGCCTCTGCCGTACATCATTATCCGGTCGAAACCGTCGCCGTATACCATAATGCCGTTGAAAACATCAGAAACATAGGACAGCTGATTTCCATTGCAAACAAATGCGGGACGAACCATAGGAAGGATAGTTCCGTCCTCAAACTTCTTAACGGAGCCGATAAGCTTAACAGCGCCGCCCCAGTTTTCAGCGTACATGGAATCCTCCAGAGTAAGCTTTGTGATACCCTCAGTATGCACCCACTCAGGGTAAACATGCTTGCCGAATGCGAGAGAGGACAGGATACATATCTTACGGCATGCATCGTGACCCTCAACATCGGCGGTGGGGTCCTTTTCAGCGTAGCCCAGCTCCTGTGCCATTTTGAGAGCATCATCGAAGGCCATATTGTCGGATATCATCTTAGTGAGGATAAAGTTAGTGGTACCGT
>CAMEYZ010000112.1 GCA_945947715.1 uncultured Clostridia bacterium
CGTCGTCATTGCCATAGCGGGGGAAGTCGCCCTCCACCTCGTAGTCTATTACAAGACCAGAATCGTCGCGGATAGTCTTTACCTTGGCATACTTGATAGCGGAAAGCGAATCCACCACGTGAGAAAATCCTGCGATGCCTGTTGCAAAGGTACGTCTTACGTTGGAGTCGATAAGCGCCATTTCAGCAGCCTCATAGTAATACTTATCGTGCATGTAGTGGATAAGGTTAAGTGTGTGAACATAGATGCTTGCCAGCCAGCTCATCATCTCGTCATATTTCTGCATTACCTCAACATAATCGAGGTATTCCGACTTAATAGGCACAAGCTTGGGACCTACCTGAACGCGAGTCTTTTCGTCCACACCGCCATTTATCGCATAGAGCAGGCACTTTGCAAGGTTTGCTCTTGCGCCGAAGAACTGCATTTCCTTGCCCGTCTGAGTTGCGGAAACGCAGCAGCAGATAGCATAGTCGTCGCCCCATTCAACGCGCATAACGTCGTCGTTCTCGTACTGGATAGAGCTTGTGGTGACGGATATCATCGCAGCATATTTTCTGAAATTTTCGGGGAGTCTCTCCGAATAGAGCACAGTGAGGTTCGGCTCGGGAGAGGGTCCCATGTTTTCGAGGGTGTGGAGGAAGCGGAAGTCGTTCTTAGTGACCATGGAGCGTCCGTCCACGCCAAGTCCTGCAACAGAAAGGGTAGCCCATACAGGGTCACCGGAGAAAAGCTCGTTATAGGAGGGTATTCTCGCGAACTTGACCATTCTGAACTTCATTACCATATGGTCGATAAGCTCCTGTGCTTCACTTTCAGTGAGGGTTCCGTTGTCCAGGTCTCTCTGGATATAGATATCGAGGAAGGTAGAAATTCTTCCCACGGACATAGCTGCGCCGTTCTGAGTCTTGATAGCCGCAAGATAGCCGAAATAGGTCCACTGGCAGGCTTCTCTTGCGTCCTTTGCGGGCTGTGAGATATCAAAGCCATAGGACTGGGCCATAACCTTCATAGCCTTAAGAGCCTTTATCTGGTCAGCTATCTCCTCGCGGCGGCGGATAATATCGTCTCTCATCTTGCCATTTCCGCAGAAGTTGAGGTCCTCGGTCTTTTTAGCAACGAGGTAGTCTATGCCGTAAAGAGCCACACGACGGTAATCGCCGACGATACGTCCTCTGCCGTATGTATCGGGCAGACCTGTGATGATCTTGTTCTTTCTGGCTATTCTCATCTCGGGAGTATAGGCATCATAAACAGCCTGGTTATGTGTTTTATGGAATTCGGTAAATATTCTGTGAAGCTCGGGGTCGGGCTCATAGCCGTAATTGCGGCATGCCTCCTCAGCCATTTTGATTCCGCCGAAGGGCATGAATGCGCGCTTTAAGGGCTTATCTGTCTGGAGTCCCACTATCTTTTCCATATCCTTCATGCTCTCGTCGATATAGCCGGGCTTATGGGAAGTCAGCCCCGACACGATATGAGTATCCATATCGAGAACGCCGCCCTTTGCGCGTTCCTCCTTCTGGAGCTCCTTAAGTCTGCCCCAGAGCTTGTTAGTAGCCTCGGTAGGACCCTCAAGGAAGGACTCATTTCCGTCATAGGGGGTGTAGTTATTCTGGATAAAATCTCTGGTATCCACTTCATCGCGCCATCTTACGCCTTTAAAGCCGTTCCACTGTTCAAAATTGGTCATTACTTTTACCTCCTGAAAATTTTCGCTTCATATCTCTGCTTTTCACAACTTTTCAGATATATGAACAAACCATAATCCGCAAAAAAATCATGCAAATTTTAGTTATCATACGCTAACTTGGCGATATACAACATAACATGATACAAAAGACTCGCCCACTGCAAAAGATCTCTCACGGATAACATCACAAAGAAAACCCATCCGCCACAAAAACAGAGGACTTTCACTTACAGATACATTATAACACATAACAGAATACAAGTCAATGATTTTTAATAAAAAAATGATATGTATTTTTTGTTAATAATAGTTCCTATCTGCGGATTTATGGAAAAAATTAAAAAACGATTAAAATTTAAAAATGTGATAAATTATGTTGACAGTTTAATAATATTTTGGTATACTATATTTAAAAGTACAGAGCTTTTGATAAGTGAAATAATTATCTTTCGGATTAAAAAAACACCTTGACAAGCCGTTATGTATATGATACAATGTAAAGAATACCATTTTTTAAGGTAGAACCAACATCATCGCAAAGGCAGGTCTTTTGTATGAAAAAATCCGAAAACAAAACCGTAACAGAAGAAATAGCTGTAAGAAAGATGTCCGCTGTGAGCCTTATCGGCAATACCGTGCTTTCGGCGTTCAAGCTTGCAGCAGGCGCTATCGGCAATTCCCCCGCAATGATATCCGACGCAGTTCATTCCATGTCGGACGTTTTCTCCACCTTTATCGCCATGATAGGCGTAAAGCTTGCTGCCCGAAAGGCTGACAAGGACCACCCATATGGTCATGACCGCTTTGAATGTGTGGCTTCTATCATTCTCTGCGGAATACTTCTCGCCGCTGGCATAGGCATAGGCTGGGGCGGAGCGAGTACCATTATCGGCGGAAATTACGACGCTATCGAGATACCCGGAATGGTGGCACTTATTGCCGCGCTGGTGTCCATTCTCACAAAGGAATGGATGTTCCGCTATACAAAGCATTATGCGCAGATGATAGGCTCCTCTGCCTTTATGGCAGACGCTTGGCATCATCGCTCTGACGCCCTTTCTTCTGTGGGAGCGCTTATCGGCATAGGCGGCGCTATGCTGGGCTTTCCTGTAATGGAGCCAATAGCTGAGGTCGTTATCTGCATATTTATAGTAAAAGCTGCTGTCGATATCTTCCGGGACGCGCTCAGCAAAATGCTGGATACCTCCTGCAGCTCGGAATATGAAACTCAGCTCACAGATTTTGTGGCTTCTCAGCCGGGAGTTGTCCGCGTTGACCTGATACGCACCAGAAAATTCGGCAGCAAGGTGTATATCGACGCTGAGATCGCCGTTGACGGAGATATTTCTCTCCGGGATGCACATGATATCGCCGAAAAGGTCCATAGTGCTGTGGAGGAAAGCTTCTCCGATATCAAGCATATAATGATACATGTAAATCCCGCCGACGAAAAGCACGTAAACAACTAAAATCTGCATACATTGCATAAATAATATAAACGAAAGGAACTTAAAATATGAAGATCGCAAAAAGAATACTGACCGTTGCAGTATGCGCTGCAATGACCGCTTCGGTAATGAGCTTCGGAGTCTTTGCAGAAGAGCTCCCTGAAAAATATGACCTGCGCACCGAGGAATTCCTCGGTGATGTAAAGGATCAGGGATTTGTAGGCTCCTGCTGGGCATTTGCAAGCACTGGCATACTGGAAAGCTGGCTTCGCCTCAACGATATGGGAGACTATATCCTCTCCCCTCGGCACGTTGAAAATACCACAACAATGGCATACGCAGACTGCTATAACTATGAGACGGGCGACGCAAGCAAGGTATTCTGTTCGGGCGGATTCACTCATACTGCTTTAAGCTACTATTACGGCGGACGGGGACCTGTGCTTGAATCGGATTATCCTTACATTCCCACATATGAGGGAAAATATCCTATGGCACAGAGAAGCACTGAGATGAAAACTGCTGGCATCTCCGTAAAGGATGTGGGTATCGGCAACTGTTACGGCGACTTCTCGTTCGATGCAGTCTCCAAGACAAACGATATCATCACCGAAATGAAAACCGCTATCAAAAATTACGGCGGCATATCGGTCAGCTATTACGCAACAAGCCAGCTTGACCCGAATATCTTTACCTCCTCATATACTGATACCTCCAATCATCAGGTAATGCTGGTGGGCTGGGATGATAATTATCCCAAGGAAAAATTCACCGATGAAAACGGCCTCACTCCTCAGAACGACGGCGCATGGATAATGAGAAACTCCTGGGGCACAGAAGACAACGGAGAAACCGTGGGCGACGACGGATACTATTATATGTCCTACGAGACCGCCAGCCTTTACAGATCACCCTTCATTTACATCGAAAGAGCAGCTAAAACTGACTACGACCAGATATATCTTTCCTCTCCCCTTGCGGCACATAAATACATCTCTTCTTCCACAGATACCGAAAACAACACCGATTACTCTCTCAATCTTTTCGAAAAGACCGCAGGCAGCCAGTCGGTGACTGAGGTAACTGCAGCTCTGAGAGAAAATTCTTACTACGATATCTACGTTATTGCAAATTATGAGCCGGGCGGGGAAAATTACGGCAAGAAGGTCGCTGCCGGCCATGTTGACCATGAGTGCTACAAGACCTTCGAATTTGACCCCATTGAGATAACCGGCGATACCTTCGGCATCTGCATCAAGTATTCTTCCAACGATAAGTCCACCTCCCTGGTTCCCGTTCAGGACAATTATTATTCCACAGGCTACCACACCGGCGAGGACTACACCGGAAAAAGCTTCATCTCCCACGACGGAATAACCTGGCTGGATACCGCCAAGCATTACGATTCCACAGTTTTCGTCCGCGCATATACCGTTAACAACAACGAGACTCATAACGTTTCTCTGCCCTCGAGCTATGGTTATGCCACAGCTAAGCTATATCAGAACGGAAAAGAGGTCTACAAGAACCCCGACGGAAGCTTCGACGTGGAAAACGGCACCTATCAGTACGAGATAAGCTGCATGGGCTTTGAAACTCTTACGGGAAGCATCACCGTCAAGGACAAGGATATAAAGCTCCCCTATAAGAAGATGAAGTACGCTCCCACTATCACCGATATCAATTCCGAGCTGGCTCTTAAGGACAGCGGCGATTATGAGATATACTATCTGTACGGCGTAGACGGTGAGGCTCCAAAAAAGGTCATGTCCGTTGAGATAGGCGGCAAAAAGATGAATTTCACCCAGACCTCCGATAGCATCAATGTTGACAGGTCACAGCTATCCTTCCTTAAGGAAGGCGATACCGCAGAAATAAAGGTGACCTATTCAAACGGCGCTTCCTCATCGGCGTCTGTTAAGGTCGTGGACTATTCCGTCCAGGCTAAGGCGGATATCCTCGCAAAAAGAGCCTCCGAAGAGCTTAAAAAGCTTGATGTCAAGACCGAAAAGGATATCATTGATTTCGCGGACAGCATCTCCCAGACACTGAAAAAGTACAGCATCCACGCTGTCACAAGAGTGACCGACGATCCCGACTCTGATCCGGACAAAACAACCTATCGCTTTACCGCTCCCACGGCAGCTTCTGAGGGAAGCTACGGCTTTACTCTGGAGATAAGATATATGGGCGTGGTCAAGACCCTGAACGTTTCCGGCACTATCGACGCTCTCAGTGAGGACTCACTTTCTCCCAGAATGGACGGGCTGACCGGCTGGGAGGATATCGCTTCCTCCGACGCATTTAATGATGCAGTGGAAAACGGCGGCAAGCTCAGCATCACTCTGGGCAGCAGCGGCATTATCCCCGAAAGCTTCGTTAAGAAAATAGCTGGCACTAAGGCAGTTATCACCTTTGACGCCTTCGACGGCAGATACTCCTGGAAGATAGACTGCTCCGATATCAAGAATATCCACGATATTGATACCAATATATACGACGGTACAAACCTCAGCCTTACCGACGACAGCATACTTTCAACATCTGTCAATATATATTTTATGACCTATAAGAATATCCCGTTCTATGTGGACCCCTCCTTTGATATCACCGCTGACCTCATTCTCAATGCAAGGAGCTTATGCCCTCAGCTCAGCAGTAAGCTTATGTTCAAGGACAACTTCTACTCCTATGACGACAACGGCATTCTTCAAGCGGACGAAAGCAACGTATCCGTAATGACCTATCATTCGGGCAAAACCGAGCTTAAAGATATCTCCGCTGGCAGCTATGTGCTTGAACTTACCACCGATTACTATCTGTTCGGCGATGTGAGCATGGACGCAAAGGGTCCCAATAAATCAGACGTTCAGACCCTGAAGCTCTATATTGCTACGAGCACCGCAGAACAGATCAGGGAATACAATCCCTTTGCATATGCGCTGATGGACATCAATGAGGACGGAAAGGTAAATTCCGACGATACAAAGGCTCTTGAGGAGTATATCGAAAGTCTTGAGAAGGCAGAAAAATAACCTCTCCCTCCGGGGAGCGTACAGAAAGGAAATATCTATGTACTCTGTTATTTCGGCAGACCCTGCAACAGGCAATATTTCCCCGACCGTATACATTGTTATTGGGATAATCGCGGCAGTTGTTATAATCATCACAGCCGCAGCGGGGATCATCAGCAAGAAAAATAAAAAATAATTTTTGAAAGGAAGTTTTTATTATGGGACTCATTAAGGCAGCAATATCTTCTGTAAGCGGCGTTCTGGCAGATTCATGGCTGGAGGTCATCGAACCTGACAACATGAACTCCGAGACCCTTATCTGCAGAGGCGTGCAGGTCAGACAGGGCAAGGGAGCTAATAAGAAGGGTTCCTCCGACCTTATCTCCAACGGCTCGATAATCCACGTTTATCCCAACACCATGATGATTCTGGTGGACAGCGGCAAGATCGTGGACTATTCCGCTGCAGAGGGCTATTATGAGGTATCCGCCTCCTCAGCGCCCTCGCTGTTCAACGGCGAGCTTAACGATTCCGTCAAGGACACATGGCAGCGCTTCAAATTCGGCGGCGTTCCCACCTCCACTCAGAAGGTCTACTACATAAACCTTGCTGAGATGAAGGGCTTCAAGTTCGGCACCAAAAACCCCGTGAACTACTTCGATAACTTCTACAACTCCGAGCTTTTCCTGCGTGCTCACGGCTCCTATTCGATAAAGATCACCGACCCGCTGAAATTCTTCTCGGAATTTTCCACAAACGGCGGCAGACTTACCATGCAGGACGTAAACGGTCAGCTTTTAGATGAGTTCTTAGATGCTCTCCAGTCTGCGATAAATCAGATGTCCGTTGATGGCGTGCGCATCTCCATGATAACCTCCAAGAGCAGAGAGCTCTCTAAGTACATGGCAGACGCTCTCGACGAGGAATGGCGCAATCTCCGCGGAATGGAGATATGCTCCGTGGGCATCGCAAGCATCTCCTACGACGAGGAATCCAAGAAGCTCATCAATATGCGCAATCAGGGCGCAATGATGTCCGACCCCACCGTAAGAGAGGGCTTCGTTCAGTCCTCCGTTGCACAGGGTATCCAGAGCGCGGGCTCTAATACCGCAGGCGCAGGTCAGGCGTTTATGGCAATGGGCATGGGAATGAACGCAGCAGGCGGCTTTATGAACACCGCTTCTCAGACAAATGCAATGCAGATGCAAAATCAGATGAATAATAATGC
>CAMEYZ010000113.1 GCA_945947715.1 uncultured Clostridia bacterium
ACTGACATCTTATCCAAACGCCCCTTTATAAATTCTCTGCGGATATACCGCTTTCGTCGGAACAGCTGCCGCTCTCAATATGACCGAAGCAGCAGTCGTCCCCTATCTTATCTATTGTAACATAAAAAACCATATTTCGCAAACTTTTTTCTGAATTTTTTGTTAAAATTTTAATAAAAGTATAATTCGGCGCATATCCTCCGTGAAATCCATCATTTTTTTCTCGTTCGAATAGTACGGGATAGGTTTTCCCCAGCTGACCTGTAAGAAAATCCCTGCGCAGATGTTTTCCGAGCTCCGACATTTTATCTGCTCTGCGATGCTTTGTGCCACCGTCTATCTGACAGGGCAGCTTCTCTGCCTTTGTACCCTTGCGCACAGAGTACGGAAACACGTGGATATCAGCAAACTTCATCTTCTTCACAAACTCATATGACTCAGCAAAATCCTCCTCAGTCTCCCCCGGAAAGCCCGTCATCACGTCGGTTGTGATTGAACAATCAGGAAAGCGTCCCCTTAGCTTTTGTGCGAGGGAGAAATACTCCTCGGGAGTGTAGAGCCTGTTCATGGCCTTCAAAGTCTTAGCGCAGCCGCTCTGCAGCGACAGATGAAAGGACGGACAGAGCTTTTCACTGGCAGAAAGACGGTCAAGAACACTATCGGTCATCATTTCAGGCTCAAGGGAGCCTAACCTTATCCGTTTAATCCCTTCTATTCCATTACATATTTCAACGGCATCAGCTAAATTCATACCGAACTCAGCACCATAAAAGGCGAGGTTTATCCCCGTAAGCACAAGCTCGGAGTAGCCTGCTCCCGCGAGAGACTGAGCCTCAGCACGCAGGTCGTCGGGAGATTTTGAGCGGATACGTCCCCGTGAATAGGGTATCATGCAGTAGGAGCAGAACCGATTGCAGCCGTCCTGAATTTTGAGAAAAGCGCGGGTATGGCCGGGAATGGCAGTGCAGGACAGCTTTTCAAACACGTCCCGCGCGCCGTATTCCGGGGTATATATGGTACGGGTGCGCTTTTCGAGAAATTCCTCCACAAGGTCAGGAAGGCGGGCGCGGTCCTTGGTGCCGGTGATGATATCCGCTTCAGGGAGCGCTTTCTCCGCTTCGGGCAGAGCCTGGGGATAGCAGCCCGTCACAGCTATCACAGCATCAGGACAAAGCCTACGAAGACGTCTAAGTGCCTGACCAGCCTTATTGTCACTCTCGGAGGTGACGGTGCAGGTGTTGATAATGCAGATATCCGAATTTTCAGGACGATCGGAGAGGATATATCCCCTTTCGGCGAACATACCCTCCATAGCTGCGGTCTCATACTGGTTGACCTTGCAGCCAAAGGTCATAAAATAAATACGCATAAGCTGTTCCTTTGTGAAAATAGATAAAAAATTATGTTGAAAATTGTCTGCATTGTCCAAACGGACAATTATTTTAAAAAAATCCCGAAATTTCTTGACTTGAAGAAAAAATGATGTTATAATAAAGTCATGTTAATGGAACACATTAGCAAATATGGGAGAAAGCGCATATCACGCTTTTATGTCAGGAGGATTTTTTATGAAAAACAAGGCAACAATAATGCTCTCAACAATCAACGATGTTAAGGAATTTGTATCAGAGGTGACCCTCTGCGATTACGATGTTGACCTTATTTCGGGAAGATACGCAGTAGACGCAAAGTCTATCATGGGTATTTTCAGCTTAGACCTTTCCAAGCCCATTCAGCTCGAAGCACAGACAGACGACGCAGAAGAGTTTTTCGGAAGAATCAAGCAGTTCATTGTTGAGTAATAGATTCTGTTAAATAACAGGCGGTCGGATATTGTCCGGCCGCTTTTATTATACTTTATTTTTCCTTGTATGTCAAGCAAAAAAGAATCAGCCCGGAAAAGCTCCGGGCCGAAGAGTATGTCGCCTATATTATGTAACTCCGCTTAGTTGTAGAAGCAGATAGACTTAAGTATCTCGCAGAGAGACGCGAAAATGCTGCACATGTTTCTTATCCTCCTTTTGTTATTTCCCATGGATTTTTCTCCTTGGGATATTTAAATTATAACAAAACGGTTACAAAGTGTCAATGCAAAGATTCTGGAAGATATGGAAGGACCTTCCGTCAAGGTCAGAGCCGTGGCAAATTTCGTGGCAAATACTCCATGCAATATGCCACGAAAAAACCGCCTATGTACGCACTCAACGTACATAGGCGGTTGTAGTTTGGTGGAGATGACGGGAATCGAACCCGTGTCCGAAAATCGATCCACACGACCTTCTACGAGCGTAGTTTATCATATTTTAATTCCCTTGACTAAGGGCAGATAAACAAGCCCTTAATTTCGGTAGTCTGCTGTTACATCAGAGGACCACAGACAATTTCCTCTGACGTTCACCGCTGTCGACGCCTGACACCCGCTCGCGGTACTTCGGGGCAGACGAGCTGCACTTAGGCAGCTAATGCATAATTATTGTTGTCGTCTAATTATAAAACGTACGCCGTTTAAAGAGAGTGCGCTCCTCTGCTCGCTTATCCTGCTTCACGGTCCCCGTCGAAACCTTTACATCCCCATATCATCGCGGAGCTGTCAGTCCCTGTTTCTGTCCTTTAAAGCCCGTTCGATATCGCGCTTAGCAGCTCTTGCAGCAAGGTCATCACGCTTATCGTGGAGCTTTTTGCCCTTGCACAGTCCCACCTGCACCTTAACTCTTGAGCCCTTGAAGTACATGGATATCGGAATGAGCGTAAGTCCCTCGGTCTTGACCTTGCCAAACAGAGTATTTATCTGACGCTTATGAAGAAGGAGCTTTCTCTTGCGCATAGGGTCACGGTTGAATACGTTGCCGTGGTCGTATGGCGAGATGTGCATGTCACGGACGAAAAGCTCGCCGTCCTCAATGGCGCACCAGCTATCCTTAAGATTAACTCCGCCTCTGCGGATAGACTTGACCTCTGTACCCACAAGCTCGATGCCCGCTTCATAGCTTTCGAGGATAAAATAATCATGTCTTGCCTTACGGTTTTCGGCAATAGTCTTAAAGCTTTCCTTATCTGCCACAGCACACCCTCCTTCCTCTGCAAGTATCTTATTATAACATGCCACCGCGATTTTGTCAATAGCATTTTCGTAAGTTTTATTGGATTTTTTGCGACAAAATATTCAATAATTATTCCATATTTTTATTTAACAAAGTTACATATCGCACAAAGCTGCCATTCTTTTAGGATTATTCACTCTATTAGTTCATACTTTCTGTATAGCGAAAGCATTCTGTTGTATACAAGTCTGTTTCCCATATACTGTCTATACGTAGCAGTTTTTTCCTTTCCCTCAGCCTTCAGCTCGTCCATTTTTTCTTTTTCAAAATTGTACTGCCGAACTATTTCCTCCAGCATTTTTTCAAAGGCTTCCAATCGTTCCATAAAGCTCTCCTCCTATGCTGTTCATTCTATTCTACGGTAAAATCAGTCCATTCTATCCGATTGAACACCATAACATCGTCCGCCTTTCCCATGCCAATCTTTTCATAAAAGGGAATGGCATTTTCGTTGACGCAGGTGTACATGATTATGTTATCCTCACCGCCTGCCAGCTCATGAAGCCTCTTAACGAGTGCCTTTCCAACGCCCTGTCCCGTACATTCCCGCACCACGCCCAGATCGGTCATAAACAGCCAGTATGCATAGTCCGTTATACCAAAGCAGACGCCAATAATCTCACCGTTTTCATCTCTTGCCACAAGGCTTATAGAAGCTTTTGCAACCAGTGTGGCAATCCGTTCCTCAAACCTTTCCTTAGGATACTGGGAGCCAAGGTCAGTCCTTTTCAGAAAATCAATATATTCCTTTGCAGATAATCTTTCTTCATTAATAGTGTAATTCATAATTTGTTCCCCCATCAGATGTTTATTGTATCCATTATACTCCCCCGCAGAGAATAAGTCAATAACCCTTTCCCAGATGTCACATATAATAACCAGTTTCTTTATAGATTGCACATATTTTCATTCAGCTTTATCTATATTTTGTCCTTTAGCACAAGAAAATCCGTAATTTTTAACATATAAAATTATAAATATATCTGTCCAATTTGTTAAATTATATAAATCTATTGAAAAAAGCTAAAAAATATAGTATAATATGATAAGATGTAACTGCTGTATGGAAAAGGGGGAATTTTTAGTGGCAGTTTCCATAGCCTTTGATGTTTGCTCACTGCTTATCGCTGTGAGCGTTCTATCTGTAAATATACACCGCAAATCCTTTGATTTGCTTCAAAATAAGATATTCACAGGGCTTTCTCTTACTGTGATAATAAGCTCGGCAGCGAGGATAGTCAGCGATTTTGCCCTTGCTTCTCCCGAGGCGGTTTCCGTGGGGTATATGCGCATATGGTCCTACATAGCTCTTCTGGCGGAATTTGTCATGTTCTTCATGTTTGCAGCATACTGCCTATCGGTGTACGATATCAGCATCTTCGGACCACAGCTTAAGAACAAGTCTGTTTTATTCATTCCCGCCGGTGCAGGGGTCATGTTCCTCATGGTGGCTTACGCAAATAATCTTATTTTCCGCTTTGG
Organism: uncultured Clostridia bacterium; assembly: GCA_945947715.1. Lineage (GTDB taxonomy): Bacteria > Bacillota > Clostridia > Oscillospirales > Ruminococcaceae > RGIG4694. The sequence continues at coordinate 4,584 of CAMEYZ010000113.1, forward strand.
CAGCAGCTCCGACCGCATCTCCGAGCCTGCTGGAACTGCGGTGATGATAGCTATTTCACTGTATTTCCTTATCTATGGTCTTGCAAGGTGCATGTCATTTAGAAGAACCACCGAAAAAAAGGTGATATGCTCGCTGTTTACCTTTGCGCTCCTTGCTGAGGTGGGCTTTATTTCCGAATTTCTGTCCCCCGATGTGCTATCTCCCAATCTGTTCACGGCGTTCGGACTGCTTTTCATACAGCTTCTAACCAACCGCGCTGAGGACTACATCGACGCTGTAACCGAGATACCCAACGACCGCGCTTTCAAGAAGTTTTTTGAGGTCAATCTTAAGACTGCCCAGTATAGCTCGGTATACATAATCTACGTGGAAAATACCCGTCTGCTGAACCTCACTATCGGACATGCCAAGGTCAACGAGATATTAAAGCAGATAGGCTCCTATTTAGAGAACATAACCAATAAAAATGTGTTCTACATAGACAGCAGCACCTATGCGATTTTCCCCAGACTCACCCCCTCCTCCAAGGACGTCTTTTTCAGCGGCATCAACAAGCGCTTCGGCATGCCATGGGACGTGGACGGAGCGGATTTCCTCATTTCGATAAAGACTCTTGAAATAAAGATACCCAAGGACGCGGACTCCTGCGACAAGATATATGCCTATGCAGATTATCTCAAAAGCGAAAAGACCACGTCCGGACAGCTCCAGTACGCGTCCCATGCTCAGCTTAAGGACAACTCCAGGACACTCATCGTGGAGAACTGCATAAAAAAGGCGATAGAAAACGACGGCTTCTGCATGTATTATCAGCCTATCTATTCGGTTAATGATAAGAAGATCGTGTCCGCAGAGGCGCTTATCCGCCTTATCGACCCGGAATACGGTCTTATCTCCCCTGCCGAGTTCATTCCTATCGCAGAGCGCAACGGCAGCATTATCCAGATCGGAAAATGCGTGCTGAAAATGGTCTTCGATTTTATGAAGAGAAACAACATCGAAAGCATGGGACTGGATTACATCGAGGTCAATCTGTCGGTAATACAGTGCATGCAGAAAAATCTTGCGGATATAATCATGTCCCTCGCAGTGGACAACAACGTCAACAGCAAGAACATCAATCTGGAGATAACCGAGACCGCTGCCGCAGAGCGCCCCGTTATGCTCATGCACAACATGCAGCTGCTGGTGGATAACGAGTACACCTTCTCGCTGGACGATTTCGGCACGGGATACTCAAACATCAGCTCCATGGTGGACATGCCGCTGATGATAATCAAATTCGACAAGTCGATAATCGACCGTGCCTCCGAAACCGAAGAGGGAAGGATACTTATTGAAAGCCTTGCCGCTATGGTAAAGAAAATGGGCAAGAAGATCGTCGCTGAGGGAATAGAGACCAAGGAACAGCTGGACCAGATGGAACAGCTCGGCATAGATTATATCCAGGGCTACTATTTCTCCCGTCCCCTCCCCGAGGAGGAATTCCTCGAATATGTAAGGAAATTCAACGATCTTCCCGCCGCACAGGTAGTATCGTGAACCCTGCCAGCGCTATAAACTTATAAAGGAATGATCGCATAAATGAATCTGCAGCATCTGAAATACATGGTCGAGGTCGAGAGAGTAGGCTCCATCACCAAGGCAGCGTCCAATCTTTTCATGGGACAGCCCAACCTTTCAAAGGCGATTAAGGAAGTCGAAAACGAGGTCGGCATCACCATTTTCAACAGAACGGCAAAGGGAGTTTTCCCCACGGAAAAGGGCGCCGAGTTTCTCGAGTATGCCCGTGCGATACTTATTCAGCTTGAAAAGATAGAGGGGCTGTACAAGCCCGAGGCTACCAACTGCATCTCCTTCGGGATATCCGTTCCCAGAGCCTCCTATATCTCCCACGCCTTCACCGATTTTGTAAAGAAGCTGGACCCCTCAAAAAATCTGGATATAAACTTCAAGGAGACAAACTCCGTGGAGGCTATAGAAAATGTCGCCGACAGCACCCACAATCTGGCGATAATCCGCTATGATACGGCTTATGAGGAATATTTTCTCTCAATGCTCAGTGAAAAGGCAATGAAGCATGAGCTTATCCTGAAATTTGAGTATCGGCTGTTGATGTCGAAGGATAATCCCCTTGCCGAATACGACGAGGTCCCCTATGAGCGCCTCAGCGGCATGACGGAGATAATCCACGGCGACCTTTCAGTGCCTTATCTGTCCGATTCATATACGAGAAGAAACGAGGAGGAACGCTCCGCAAGGAGGATATACGTCTACGAGCGAGGCAGTCAGTTCGACCTGCTAAAGGGCGTACCCTCAACCTTCATGTGGGTATCCCCCATGCCGAAGGAAATACTCGAAAGCTCCGGGCTGGTCCAGCGCAGATGCAAGGGACTGTCCAAAAAGCACAAGGACCTGCTTGTGTATCATTCCTTCTATCGCTTCACCGAGGCCGACAATCGCTTCCTTGACGAGCTGTACCGCGTCCGTGACAGGATATCGTCGAGCTGACCATCTGTGATGCTTATTTTTGTTGGACAAACCGGTAAATCATACTTTTTAAGTCCGTGAAAAACAACAGTGTTTTTCACGGTTTTTTTGTTTTTTTGTCTATTCCTACAAAATTTGTTTTTGCCCCAAATATCGTGCAAAAAGTGATTGACAAATTTTTAACACAGAGGTATAATAGATAATGTGATAGGAAAATCCTCATCGCATTTTGATTCGAAAGTTTGAATTTTTCGGAAGGATGGTCAAGTAAAATGGCAGAGAACAAGGAAGCGTTAGTATCT
>CAMEYZ010000114.1 GCA_945947715.1 uncultured Clostridia bacterium
GACCCGAATCATGGACCAAACCGTCAGTGGCTCAACATCTGCAAGACCAATGAAGCTAAGTCGAAGATACGCTCCTGGTTCAAAAAGGAGCGCCGCGAAGAGAACATCATCAACGGAAAGGCAGAGATCGAGCGGGAATTTGCCAGAAACGGCATCAACGTTCCTACTGAGGAGCTCCAGGCCTTCCTTGCTGATGATATGAAGCGCCATAACTGCTCCACTCTGGACGATTTTTACGCAGCTGTGGGCTACGGCGGAGTTATTCTCTCCAGGATAATCCCCCGTCTCAAGGATAATTACAATAAGCTATATACCGCAAAGGCTCCCGCAGCTGTCACTGCGCCTGTACAGCCCCACAAGGGGGGGACGGGCATCATCGTGGACGGTCAGACCGACCTTATGGTCAAGTATTCCCAGTGCTGTCACCCGGTTCCCGGAGACGATATCATCGGCTTTATCACCAGAGGTCACGGCATATCCGTTCACAGAAGAGACTGCGAAAATTATCTCAGCGCTCTTCAAAAGGGGAACGAGCTTGACCGCTGGATAGAGGTCCGCTGGAGCAGCGACAATGAAAAGAACAGCTCGCCCTCCTTCAAGGTCACTCTGGATATCGTGGCGTACAGCAATCAGATGATAGTACCCAACATTTCCACGGTATTCGCAGAGCAGCATATCCCCATGACAAGCCTTAACATCAAGAGCCTGAAAAACGGCAATACAAGTGTTATCGTGGACTGCTCCATTGCGGGAATGGCCCAGCTTACAAATCTTATATCTAAGCTGAAAAAGGTACCCGACGTTATCAATGTAGAAAGAACTGGAAAATAATATGAAGATAATTAGCTTTCCTCCCTACGGGCTTTTCGGAGAAGTGTGCTATCTTTTGGAAAATAACGGCTCTGCCGCTCTGATAGATGCTCCCGGAAACAATGACGAAATAATTGCAGCATTAAGTTCAAATAATCTAAAGCTTGAAAAAATACTGCTCACCCACGGTCACGTTGACCATATCGAGGGACTGGCAGATATTGCAGAAAAAACAGGCGCCGCAGTATATATCCATCCTGCAGACAAGCCTAAGCTGTGTGACAGTGTGACAAATCTTTCGGAATATTTCGGGCTGCCGCCAGTGAAAAAATACAGCGGCGAGACTGTCGATGTCAGAGAGGGAGACATCATTGACCTGAACGGTCTTGACATTAAAGTTATGGAAACTCCTGGACATACCTCCGGCTCAGTTATGTATATCGCCGAGGATGCCATTTTTTCGGGAGATACCCTCTTCAAGGGCAGCATCGGACGGACGGACATGCCTGACGGAAATAATGCGCTGATGATGAAGTCGCTGGACAAGATAGCCTCTGCAAAATGGGAGCTGGACAACTATACCGTATATTCGGGACATACCGCTCCCACCAAGCTTTCCGAGGAAATAAACCACACTATCCCTTATCTGAAAGGACTATACAGCTATGACGATCTGCTTTGAGGGCTGCGACCATAAATACGAGATTGAAGCCGTAATGAAGCTTTTTCTTCCTGTGGAGCATTTCAAGTTTTCCTTCGATGAGAAGCTCCCAGAAAATATCACAGACGACTACACAATAATTTCTGCAAAAAATGGCATACTATCGGTAAAGACGGAAATAAACGAAGAAAGCCGTATCAGAGAGAATTCAGACAACGTTCCGCAGTCGGAACAGGAACAGACCCTGTGCAGAATGTTATATCTGAATCTGACGGAGCTTACAGGGATAACTCCCAAATGGGGCTGTCTTACAGGGATAAAGCCTGTGAAAAAGGTGAACGCTCTGCTGGAGCAGAGACTTTCCCCCGAGAAGGCCTTCAATGAGCTGAGCCAGAAATACTATATTTCCGAGGAAAAATTCCGGCTCGCATATATGGTCTCACAAACTCAGAAGGAGCTGCTTTCAGAAAACAAGCCAAGCTCCTATTCGCTGTATGTGGCTATCCCATTTTGTCCCACAAGATGCGCTTACTGCTCCTTTGTGTCCCATTCCATAAAGTCACCCGGAGCGGCGAAGCTTATCCCAGAATATACGGACAAGCTCTGCCGTGAGCTGGAGCTTACTGCAAAGGCTGCAAAGGATCTGGGCTTTTCACTTGATACGATCTACATCGGCGGAGGCACTCCCACAGCGATTCCTGCGGAAAATCTTGAAAAAATAATGAAAAAGATAGCAGAATGCTTTGACATTTCCGCCGCAAGAGAATATACTGTAGAAGCGGGGCGTGCTGATACTATCACCGAGGAAAAGCTGCGTGTCATTAAAAACATGGGCGCCACGAGAATTTCCGTAAATCCTCAGACAATGGTGGATTCCGTTCTCCGTGCAGTGGGCAGGCAGCACACCGCCGCCGAAGTGGAGGACTGCTTCAATTTAGCACGCAGACTGGGCTTTGACAATATCAATATGGACACTATCGCAGGACTTCCCACCGATACCGCGGAGGGCTTTGCCTACACCATTAATAAGCTTATCTCACTGGACCCCGAAGCTATAACTGTCCATACGCTGACGGTCAAGAGAAGCGCAGACCTGTTTGCCCGCTCCGACGAGGTCAAGAAAAACATCTCCCCCGAGGAAACAGACAGAATGGTATCCTATGCTCAGAAAAGGCTTACTGAAAGCGGATATTCTCCGTACTATCTGTACCGCCAGAAAAATACCGTGGGCAATCTGGAAAATGTGGGATATTCAAAAAAAGGCTTTGAAAGCCTGTACAATATCTACATCATGGACGAAACGCAGAACATCTTAGCCGCAGGAGCATCGGGCTCCTCTAAGCTGATAAATCCCGAAACGGGAGAAATCAGACGCATTGTCAACTATAAGTACCCCTATGAATACATCTCCCGATTTGATATGATGCTCGACAAAAAGCTTGCGGGACTGTATTCGTCGGAAAATTAAGTGCCCATTCTGGGAACACCCATTACATAAATCAAGAACGTTTTGGAGGAATTGATATGAGCTACAGTTTTGATGATTTCATTTACGACACCAAGAAATGCATTGACAAGGTCGGCGAAAAGACGGGCGAAGCTATCGAATATTCAAAGACTCAGCTTGAAAAGGCGCAGCTTAAGGGAAAGCTCCGTGATAAATTCTGCGACTTAGGAAAGCTCTGTTATGAAATGCACGAGACCGACAGGGATTACACAGGCAGCATGAAAAAGCTTCTTGACGAGATAAAGTCTATCGAAAGCGAAATAAAGGAAGCGGACGACACGCTGAAAACTCCTAAGGTATGCACTCTCTGCGGCGCTAAGAACAGCGGCGACAGCGAATACTGCTGCAAGTGTGGCGAAAAGCTGACAAGGTAAAATTCGCAGGGGGACGTTGAATTGAAGTCAAAAAAAATCAGTTACAACTCGCCTGTCATACTGACCTTCACCTTTATTTCCCTTACCGCTTTGATAGTAAATTACATTACGGGCGGCGTCTCGAATATGATGTTTTTCTGCGTGTACCGTGACTCGCTGCTGAACCCCTTGTTTTATCTGCGGCTGTTCACACATGTTATCGGGCATGCGGATATAAGTCATTTCATCGGAAATTTCACCCTTATCCTGATAATCGGTCCCATACTTGAGGAAAAATACGGCAGCAAGACACTGCTGATACTTATGGCGCTGACTGCGTTCATCACGGGGCTTATCAACGTGATATTCTTCACGACAGGGCTGCTGGGCGCAAGCGGAATAGTTTTCATGCTAATAATCCTTGCTTCCTTTACCAATAAGGAAAGCGGGAAAATACCGCTGACGTTTATTCTGGTAGCTGTGATATACGTGGGAGGCGAGATAATTGACGCCCTTTTCGTATCGGACAATATTTCTCAGATGGCGCACATTATCGGCGGAATATGCGGTGCAGCAGCAGGTCACTTCTTAGGCGAAAATAAAAAATAACATACAAAAACGGTATTGTCCGACAGTCTCGGGCAATACCGTTTTTTATTTTGCATTTTCGGTCATTTTAGCTATCTCGTCCGCTTCAAAGGGAGTAACGTACAGCGTGCGATTCCCCGTGAAGATGACCTTTCCGGGCTTTGAGCCCGCAGGCTTTTTCACAAGCCTTACAGGAACATAGTCCACAGGCACCTGGGACGAGCTTTTCGCCTTGCTGTGATATGCGGCAAGACGAGCGGCATAGCGAATGGTCTCTTCTGGAGGATTTGTCCCATGGGTGAAGATTATCACATGAGAGCCGGGAATATCCTTCGTATGAAGCCATATATCGGTCTTTTCAGCGGTTTTCAAAGTGAGCTTATCGTTCTGGATATTGTTTCTGCCCACTGCTATGCTGTAGCCGTCGGGAGACCTGAACATTATCGGCGGATGAGCCTTTGGCGGCTTGGATTTTTTCCCTGAACGGCGCAGATAGCCCTGTTCAGCGAGCTCCTCACGCAGCTCAGCAATTTCGTCCTCTCCGTCGGCGCGGCTGAGTGCATCTGAAACGCTTTCGATATACCTGAGCTCTTCCTCGCCCTTGGCTATCTGCTCGGTGAGTATCTTTTCCGCGGTATCAGCTCTGCGGTAATCGGCGTAGTATTTCTGCATATTCTGGGAGGGCGTGAGCCTGCGGTCAAGCTCAATCTTTATCACAGGAAGAGCCTCATCGTAGAAATTTTCCGCTTCAAATGAGCCCATTCCCTTTTCAAGACGATAGATATTTGCTGATATAAGATCGCCCTTAAGCTTTAAAATTTCCCTGTCGGCGGCGGATTCCAGCTCCTGACGCTGTGTGGCCAGACGTCTTGAAATTCTTTCCTCGGTATTCTGGAGCAGCTTATACATATCTCCCGAGCGCTGTTTGATACGGGAAACGCTATCACGTTCAAAATAGAAATAATCGAGAGTCTTTCCGGCCGTTTCAAAGCTCCTTTTGGACATCAGCTCACCGTACTGAGCAATGTCAATAAAGGAGAAATCCTTCATCATACCATCAGAGTCCCGAAGCACGGTAAAATGACAGCTTCCGTTCTTTATGACATCACGGGTATCAAATATCGCCGAAACGAGGGCATTTTCGGAGCTTTCGTCCAACTCGGACAGAGTAAGCTCTCCGCCGTGAGCCGCGATATATACCCATTCTCTGGCGATAACGGGAGAGATGCCCTCAAAAATGTTGATAAGCGCCTTAGGAAGCTGCATATCGCAGATATCCCGCTGCTTATGCAGAGCGGAAATTATATCCTCCGCAGAACATTCAAGGATATTCAGTCTTTCCTTACGAGGCGGCAGGCTGTACATCATGCCCGGAAGGACCAGCCTTTCACGGGACATTTCCCCGTCCACACGCTTTAAGCTGTCGATGATCTTCCCCTGCTGGTTCATCATTATCAGATTAGAATACTTGCCCATTATCTCGCAGGCAAGGGTAATAGTCACCACATCGCCCAGCTCATTTACCGCTTCAAAATCGAGGAAAAGTATCCTTTCCATGCCGTCCTGGCGGATATCCACAAGCTTTCCGCAGTTCAAGTGTTTGCGCATAAGCATGCAGAACATGGGCGGGACCTTAGGATTTTCGCCTGTATTTTCGGTGATGTGTATCCTCGCCGAGGACGCAGAAGCGGATATAAGCACCTTAACTGCGCCCTGACGTGTTCTCATAGCGATGATAATCTCCTCGCGGGAGGGCTGATATATTTTCTCGACACGTCCTCCGAGAAGTGGGGTAAGCTCGGTTTTTATTATATTAAGAAACGCTCCGTCCAGAGCCATTTTTATCTGTCCTTTCCGTTATATGCTTTTTTTATTTCTCGATACCACTGGGGCTGATACTCGTCCACATCGCATATTTTCCCATTCCGATATTCTCCGACCTCAGTAAATCCATTTTCATTATCATAAAAATGAATCTCGTCACAATAAGGTATTACCCGGAGCAGATCATCTATCCGATGAGCATAACGCCTTATCACGTCCTCTGCAGGAATATTATGACCGCCCTTGCGCACGCGGTTTGCAATTCTTGCAATACTTTCCTCAAGCGAGCTGACCGCTACATAATACATGCGTATATAAAAATTTTTCTCGCGAGCGATATTTATTGTACGAAGTGTCCGCTTCCCTGACAAAGTGGTTTCCTGTGTAAAATTGATACCATTTGAAAGACAATGGTCTATTCTGCGTACTGCTTCTTTTCCTCACACAAGCTTATCTCAGCCGAGCTTCGCCGTGATCGAATCAGTATCATAATAATTCCGAGATCATACGACATACGAGTAAGAAGACCTGTCATACTGCTTTTTCCTACACCGTTTACTCCTGCGATTATGGTATATTTTTTCATAGCTTCCGCCTTTCTCAAACCGCTTTTTTCCTGTACACCAGCACCTCAAAATCTGCCATATCGCGAAGGCTCGTAAGCTTTTCCAGCCGTTCATGGCCCTCGCGGCCCGTTTTGTAGTAGTATGGCGTCATGGAGAACAGGCTCTGTATATCCACAGGGTCATCAATGAATATCTCCCGTGAGACCCGGTGGCTGCCCAGAAAATCGAAGCCCTCCACAGAATAATCCGCGGTATGATTTTTATAGGGCTCGTCATAGACTGCGCTTTTCAGATTTATCAGATGCTCCTCAGCAGGTATCGCCATAATAAGGCTGCCGCCGCTTTTCAGCACGCGGAAAAACTCCTCCCGGCAGAAGGGCGCGAACATTGTCACGATACAGCTGCAGGAGTCGTCCTCCACAGGAAGATGAAAAATGCTCGCAGCTGCAATCTCGCAGTTATCGGCCTCTCTGAAGCGCCTTGCCGCACGAGCACAGGCAAACTTTGAAATATCTATGCCTATCATATCGAAGGAAACACTTTTCTTCGTCAGTGCATTGTAAATTTTTTCGGTATAATATCCCTCGCCGCAGCCCGCATCAAGGATAACTCCGCCCGAAAAGCTATTGGCAGCAACACTGCTCACCTCATCAGCAAGGTGAGAATAATAGCCCTTTGAGAGAAAATCCGCGCGGGCGCTGACCATCATTTTATTATCCCCGGGGAGCTTAGCATTCATCTGGCTGGAAAGCAGAAGATTAACATAACCCTTTGAAGAGATATCGAAGCTGTGCCCTTTGGGGCAGACATAGCTTTTTTTATTGTTATCGAGTTTTTCACCGCAGACAGGGCATTTCAACCGGCTCATAATATATCCTCCGACAAAACAGCCGCCCACAAGCTGCGGCGGCATTTGTATATAAACATTATAGTATAATTTTCACAATTTGTCAAGCCGCCGCGGACTCATGGTGAAAAAACCATACCCAAATCCCCATGAAAAAGTGCGAAAATACAGCGCTTTTTATAAATCAAATTTTTAATTAAAAGAAGGAGGAAT
>CAMEYZ010000115.1 GCA_945947715.1 uncultured Clostridia bacterium
TTTCAGACTTAACAAATACTGAATCCTCATTTATTTTCCGTCTGCCGCATTCGCTTATGTATGCGTATTCCATATATGCCCCTTTCTGCTTACTGACCGTCTTTGTTCTCTTTATCCACCATTGTAAAGCTGTTCCCGCAAAGTTCAATGTAACGGCTAATATCATTACTTATGTCTGCGGAAAGATATTTCTCTCCCGAACGATAGAAAATTTGCGCATCACGCTCAAATACACTTTCGCAATTCTTTTCATACAGCTTACCGCAGCAGATAAGCTCGATACTGCTGCCGCTTTCCTTGTAATAAAGCAGGTATGCTGTTTCGGAAGTATTCAGTGCAAATGCTGCGCAGAAGTAATATTCATTTTCGCCGTCCCCGTCCATATCCTCCATGACATAGCTGTACACAGGCTTATCCTTTTCAAAATCAAAGCCGTGCTCGCTGACATATTCGCTGAATGAATTTATAGCGGGCGGTATTATCGCTACCCCAAAGGACTGCGTAATTGGAGTGTCCTCTTCCTCCAAATAAGTCGGTTCTATAGGTGCTATGGGAGAACCGACAGACGGCTTTATTTTAAGAAGATCTGATGGGTCATAGGCAGCGGCTTTTTCGGTATTGGCGAGGTCAATAACCAGCCTTCCTCTGATATACGCTTCATCTTCGTAAGTCGGCAGACCGTACATTACTGTGGGAGAATAGGGTTCACAGCTTGGTGCCACAGTCACTATTTCGATCCTTTGGGAGGTCTGAGGAGCTTCTGTGTACTGTGGGGCTGATTCGTCCGTTGTCTGCAAAGCAATAGTATTTTCGGCGTCCGTATCAGACAGCTTATATGCGGAAAATGCCGCAGCGATAATGACCGCAGCCGCCAAAGCTGCCGCAATGATCGGCTTTTTCCGAGAAGCTGCCTTTCCGTTTTCATACAGAACGTTATACAGCTCGTCCATGCTCTGCAAACGGTCTTCCTTATTTACAGCAAGACCCTTCATTATTACCGCTTCACAGGCAGGTGGGACATTATCGCAAAGCTCCGACAACGGCGTAAGCTCTGCCGAATCCTGTATGCGTGCCACAGAATCGGGGGGCTTTTTTCCCGTTATCATGCGGTATAATACGGCACAAACAGCATACACATCAGTCCAGGGTCCCTGACCGCCATGACGGCTGTACTGTTCAAACGGCGCATATCCGTATTTCACTATTACCGACATACTTTTTTCGTCGGAATAATTCCTTGATGCGCCGAAATCTATCAGCACAGGACCGAGTTTTTCCGTAATGATAATATTGTCGGGACTGATATCCCTGTGTATTATCCCTTCCTTTTCTATTTTGTCCAAAGCGGAGATAATGGGCGCAATAAGTGTAAATGCCTTTTCGGGTGTTAGCTTTCCGCCGTTATTTTCAAGATACTCTTTGAGGGAAATACCCTCAACGAAATTCATGATTATGTAGCCTGTGTTATTTTCACTGATATAGTTTTTTACATTTACAATATTTCTTATACCGTCAAATTTTGCAAGCTTGGCAGCCTCCTGTTTAAAGCGCTTCATCCCATTGGAATAATCCATGCAGTATCGTAAAAGGCTTTTATGTCAGTACGTCCCATTCTTGATGACAGCCCACGGGGAAAGTATTCCTTTACTGCGCATTTGCTGTTAAGCGTTTTATCATATGCTGCATAGGTGATACCAAAGCCGCCTTCTCCTATCACTTTTCCTATCTCGTATCTTCCGCCTATAATTATCCCCGGATCAAGACAAGCTTCGGGACAATGATATTCCGATATATTATAACCGCATGAAGGACATATGCTGTCGGAACCTATCTCCTTAAAGCAATTTATACAACGCATTATTCATCACCCAATAATATTTCTGCTTACCTGACGGTATGATGCGGGTGTTTCTCCATCATTTGCGGAGAAACACCCATCGAAAATCTATTCTGTTTCCTCGGACGTATCGGGACAGGGCAGCATTTCATCATCGGAACAATTATGAATGCACTTTTTATTGGGATTATAGGAATATTCCCATATATCCGAAAAAGTAAGCAACGGATCCTGACACATCATACACATCATAAGAAAATTCTCATAAGGATTAGCGGCATACAAATACCCGAGTCTGCATTTTGTCAGCGTTTCATTGGTATTCCTTACAAAATTATAGTAGTTGCGCTTAACATCAACATTATTCCGCATTGCAAACGTTTTTTCCGCAGCAATAATAAAGCAGAGCGTTACCACATCAAACCTTTCGGGCTGCTTTATCCCTTTTTTAGGTCGGAAATACGTTTCCTGTTAAACCGCCTTTCACCGAAAAGTCCGCATAATACAGATTGAGTCATAGGGCACAGATTTCCGTGGCTGTCAATGGGTACGCCCGCATATATCCGTCGCTCAATATCCAGCGCACTGATGCTTTCGGGGTTTTTTGGAGGAAGAGTTTTGCCCATATTCTCATTTTCATAATTGATATTTTCGGAGATTACCTCACAAGCCTCATCATACAGGCTTTCAAAAACATCTCTGATGGTTTCCGATTGCTTTGTGCCCTTATATTCTCCGAGGAAATTCATAAGCTCATCGTCACTGACAATTCGCATAAGATAATCCTGTATCATAGGCTGCTTGATATCGTGCTTAAGCTGTTGAAGCATCTTGTTTCAGATGCTACTTTGGCGGCTTCAAGATAGTTTTTGGGGTTTATAATCCCCTTGTCTATCATAAGCTTTGTGACAGCCTTGCTGTTTAATGACAGCAGAGGCAGCATCAGCTGTGTGACCTTTTCCTCCTGCTGGGGAAGCTTGATATCAAAGGACAGCAGCTTTTTTGCCGCGGAGACTGAAAAAAAACTGATATTAGGAAGATTTTCAGAAAAGTCAATAGTTATCCTCCTATCGCCGAAAAGCTTTTTGCTGATAAATCTCATGTCATAGCAGCATTTTGTGTCATTAAATTTAATATTGATATTATCAGCTCCGGCTGTCTCGATGACCTTGTCGGATTCATATCCGGAGCTGATATCCGAATAATTTATCACGGTTATCGGCGGCAGCTTTTCGGAGAGACTTACCATATCAGCCTCTCCGAGTTTTTTCATCGTGATTAACAGAAGCTTGTATATTTTGTCATTTATCACCTGAGAAGCAAACTCTGTGAGGGTAGGCGGTGTGGTACCGGTATATCCCAGCTCGGTATAAAAATTTTTTACAAGATATTCTATTGTATCGGGATATCCTGTCAGATATGAGAAAAGCTGATCAATTGAGGGGACGATACCGGTATCGAACATTTCTTTGAGAGACTCGCTGTCTCTGAAAATAGCTGCAGAAGCTGCCGCTGTTACATATCCATATTGGTCCGTTAAATAATGCTTGGGAATATTATTTTGTTCCATATTCACGGTGAATCTGCTGATATAATAATTAATCAATGATTTTCTGTCGCATATCATAATAAAGTACAGCACATTAAAAAAATTATTGGACACGTCAAAGCAGATATGAACGATATCATTATCTATCATCGGCTTGAGTATATCGTCCAAGCCGGTCAAGCAGGCTGTCAGAAATGTTGTCTGCTTGATGTAGTTTTCGGGGACCCAGATGCTGGAAAATCCGTGAATGTCACAGTCGCATTTACGCTGCAGGTCATATAATAATTTCAGCCCTTCATGGTCTGACTTTACCGTAAAGATCTGCTGGAGAAGTATTATACAGATCTTATATTCAGCGAGCATTTTTGTTTTGACAGGATTTTTGCTGCTGAGCTTTTTTATTCTGTCGGTAAGCTCTCTTAATTCGTTTTGGCAATTGCCGTTAACCGCAGCTCTTAGTGTTTTGTCGATCAGCTCATAGTCATTGTAAGCTGTACGATCGCACGAAAGCAGGTCATTTTCCATTCCATAGTCAAATACCAAGTCAGCCATAGCTTTTCTCCCTTCATATAACGCGTGTTCAATTTTCTTTCCTGCCGACGCACAGACGTCGGCTTTTTGCTATGTTATGAGTATATCATATCAGCAAAGGGAGTTTTTTTCAAAATTGAAGAAAATCCTTATGAGCAGCGTGATATCATTTATTACAGGAAGAGGGGCGCTGCGATGCCCTGAAAGAAAGGAGAAATGGCTATGGAGGATATCAGTGATTTTAAGCTCCTGGCAGAAACAGAGCAGCTTCTTATGGAGGCGCCGGAAGGAAAGGTCTCAGCTGAGGACTTTGCCGCTCTCGAGGATAAGTTTTTTGTCGCGGCAGACAATAAATATTATCATCACTTTTCATTTGAAAAATGGTATCCTACCCGTTATAATGATCTGGATAATATACTGGAGGACAGCGTTATAGATCTTATGTCCGCATATGCCTGCAGCTATCCCGAAAAATTTTTGAAGCATGACCATAGAAAGCTTCAGGCACCGCTTGTCCATGGGTTGATATTATGCATCATATCGGGTCAGAAGCAGGCTGAAGCTCTGGCGGAGGCTCTTTTTATTGAGCCTATAGATTATGAGATGGCTTCATGTGCTATGGCGTGCGGTATACTCAGCAGAAACCTCGACTTTTTAAATAATTTGCTCGATATGTATGAAATAAAGGCGCACTTCTATGACTGCTTTTGCATGGATATGTATGCCCGTGCTTCCGATATGGGCATTGCGGATTTGTTTGACGATATGCTGAAGAACGCGTCCTATGAGGATATAAAAAAGCTTATCAAGGATTGGAGCATGCTGGGGGTATATCCCTTTTCAACAGAGGATAACAGGATAAATAAATATGAGATAGAGTACATATATGAGCTGGTGAGCAAGACCCCCCGTGCATGGGATGGCAGAAGCGTTTCTGACACTGTAAATGAGCTTATCTGGGATTGCGGTATCCACAGCAGCTTTTCGTATGATTTCTTTTCTGATGATTCATCAGAAGATGCGACAGAGCATTTGGCGCGCGCATGGGATTTTATGAAGGAGCACGGTCTGAGCTTCAGAGACCTGGGCCATCTGCCGACAATAAATAATAAAAGCAGCTCTAAAGCACAGGACAAGCTCCTGTTTTTAAAGGAGCATCTTTTTCCTGTGCTTGATGAAAAGCTGTATATTACTGTGAATGACTATTCCATTGGTGATAGAAGGCTTATTATGGATATTATCGACGATATAGGCAGCAGCAGGGTGGCTCTTGACTGCACGACGCGGAGAAATTCCTTCCACAGCATAACGCTCAGGCCGAGTATCATCTCGCCGCTTATCAGAAAGGGCGTGAAGGTCGTTCTTGACGAGAATATCAGAAATAGCTGCTTTATCTATGAGCTGCTAAACTGCGGAATCAGTCTGCTGGAGGTCATGCTGAATAAAGACGTTTTTTCCGATGAACAGCTCGGTGTTATCACGGATATATGCATTGAGAGAAAATGCCTGGACGCATTGAACGTTATCAGAAAGAATTTGTCACAAAGGAAGGGTGAAAAATGAACTACAATATTAGTATGATAAAGCTTGTGATGAGGATAAATCAGTGTGTGAGCGAGGGCTCCTCTGTGGAGGAGTATATCCGGCTATGGGAAGAGCTTATGGAAAAAATGAACGAAGTCCAAGGCATAATTATCAACTATGGACTTATAGATAATGAAAGAATAATAGAGAATGTTGTTCTGAAATTTGTTTCCTCGTTTGCAGAGAGTTATCCCGAAGAGTTTATGAAACAGGACCTGCAAGGAAAGGAGCGGTATGTTATCAGGGCAATGGACCGCGCTATTTTTCAGGGACGAAGTACCGCTGAGATATTGATGAAGAAGCTTGCTGATAGCTCAATACCTGAATGGAGCACATTACTTTCAAACGTCTTACTCTCGACGATATTCAGCGATAATCTCCGCTTTTTTGACTATCTCCTGAGCCTGCCTGAAAAGCCGATAAGCTATATAACCTTGAATGAATACTGCTATCTTTCTGACAACGGCAGATATGACCTGCTTGACAGAATATTCACAGGAGCTTCAAAGGACGAGATGACCGCCTTTTTAAACAAGTTCTCCTCGCTCATGGATATCGTGCCGCAAAGGTCTGATATTGAGTACATGTATGAGGCCGCCGGATATATTGAGGGGAGCAGCAGCGATGAGCGTGCTGAGATCGTAAATAGTCTGATTGAGGAAACGAACGATTCAATTACATTCAGATATGTCGTGAAGAAAGAGATAGAAGAATACATTGCTTCGGGGGACTGCGGTATTGTTCGCTCGTGGAGGTTTATGAAGGAGCATGGACTGAAATTCCACAATCTGAAATACTTTATCAACTTTGAGACTATGGCAACTGATAAATTTGAAAATGAAATTATCGTTTCCCTGATGAAAGAATATCTGGTGCCTGTTCTTGACGATAAGGTGTATATTACGATTAGGTATTATCTGATGCTGGAGGACGACCACAGGGATATGCTTTTGAAGCTTGTTGATACTATCGGAGGCAGCAGGATAATTCTGGACTGCAGGGAATATCAGGATGAGTTATGCTTCTCGGCAGATGCTCCAGATGTCAGTCTTTTGAAGCTGCTAAAAAAAGCGCCCGATGTTATTATCAGCGAGGACTTAAAAAGCAGTGGTTTTGCTACGTTGATTCTGGACAGCGCAAAGGTGCTGCAGTGTCTGCTAAACGACGGGAAGCTCACCGATGAGCAGATAGACTGTCTTATCGGTATGTGCGCGGAGAAAAGGCGGCCTGACCCGCTGAACGTTATCAGAAAATATTTGAAAAAGCATAATAAATGAAAACCGCTTATGCAGGTATGTACAGGTCCTGCATAAGCGGTCGGTTTATATGGCTATTTTGCTTTTGATATTGAGATTACGCACTCAATGTGTTCGTCATTGTCAAAACTAACATCCATATATTGCAATATTTTTCCTATTAATAGATATATCTGACACGGTTCCGCACAGCATCATACATTGTTTTCATATCATCATCAAAGTAAGAAAGCGTATTGGTTCCGTACAAAGCCTTTGACTTATCATCAAATATGCATATTCCGTCCTTCGAGAACAAGGTATGTGTTTGTGCATCGGAAATTATTGTGCGTCCGTCCTTAGTGTATACAACGCCCGCTTCAACGTCAATATATCCTCCGCCTGCCTGTGCTGCTGCCGCAGTAAGCGCATCACGATTAGCCTCGGCTGTCTGAATACGCTGCTGCTCAGCAGCATAAGCCTCCTCAACAGAATCCTTCTGTCCGGTATATGAGAAACTTGATTCGTTTACAGAGGATTGTCTGAATGAGGAATTTACATTATCTGAGATTCCCAT
>CAMEYZ010000116.1 GCA_945947715.1 uncultured Clostridia bacterium
ATGGCGGCGTTCTTCGTATACGAAGCGGTGGTGTTTGCAAAAACGCTGATCAGCGTGAAGAACGACGGAAAGAAAGTGATTTCCGCGGCGGACGAAGAGGCGATCAAACAAAAAGCGATCGAGGAATATCTGCGCCGCGAAAAAGAAAAGGCGGAAGCGCAGAAAACGGAAGAAAAGGGAGAAGACGGCGAAAACGAATGAGAGCATTTCCCGAAGCGTCAACGATTTCGCCCCGAGGTGCTTCGATGACCTGCGTTTCAACGGTAGTGGTGCGGGACTTCTGAAGATAGTTGTCGCCCTCGACTATCTGAATTTTCATCAGACGGTACACACCTGCGCAGGCGGCAGCAATTGTGAGTATGACGAAAAAATATGCCCGAAGCTTTTCTAAAATACCTTTCATGGGGATCCTTTCGTTCAAAGGAGATTTTTCAGTTCCAAAAGGGAGCGTATGGTGTACGGATAATTTTCAGCAGAGGTCTGATATCTGTCGTAAAGAACGGCGCTCATTCCTGCGGAAAGTGCGCCTCTGATATCATTTTCAAAATGGTCGCCGATGTAGACGCACTCCTTTTCAGAAGCGCCTATCATGCGGCAGGTCATGCGAAATATTTCAGGGTCAGGCTTCATGGTACCCGTATCCTCGGAGATGACCACTGCCGAAAAAAATTTCCTCAGCCCGGTCCTGTCCAGCTTGATATTCTGTGTAAGAGAATATCCGTTGGTAAGCAGTGCCAGGGTATACTTCTCCTTGAGATAAATGAGGATATCCTCAGCGAAGGGTTCGCAAATGGTGAATTTTTCGGAGTTTTCGTTCCATTTTGCGGACATTTCCGCTGGGCTTCCTGTAAGAGGAAATTCCTCATAAATAGTTCTGTATGTTTTTTCCTTGCAGCTGTAGCCGTTGTTGTCGAGGTCTATGAGCCGCTCGCAGAAGCTGTCCAGGAGAGAAATATCCTTTAAAAAAAGCCTTCCGCAGGCTTCGGCATGTTTTTTGTAGGAGTATTTTCTGTCAGCAAGAGTATTGTCCAGATCGAATATCACAGCTTTTATATTTTCCATAAGGTTTATTCTCAGTGATCATCAGCGATCAGCAGAAACTGACCACTGTAGCTTATTTTACAGGCTTTTGCAGGTCTTGTTGTAGATTATCAGCGCGATAATGACGCAGAGTATTTGAGCAGCATTGACGTTCAGCTCGAAGCCGAAGCTGAGCTTGAACACGATAAGATCAAGCACCAGCGGAGAGCCTGTGCCCAGCCCCACCGACATGGTGTAGGCCAGCCAGCTCAGAAACGACACACCTGCGCATAGCTTTCCCAGCACTGTGCCGAGTACCACCCCCGCCAGCATGAAAAACAGGAAAGCTATGGTTTTATTAATTCCCTTCATTCTTAAAATCCATTCCTTAATCTGCTCATGGCCCTGTCTCTTTCGGACAGAGTATCGTCCTCTGCTTCAAGAGAGCCGCCGTATTTGACCAGTATTTTTTCAATCTCGCCGCGGCTGCGCATAAAGCAGTCAACGACCTTGGGGTCGAAGGACTGTCCCGATTCCTCCATGAGTATCTGATAAGCCTTTGACGCCGAGTATGCCTTTTTGTATGAACGGGCAGAGGTCAGCGCATCGAAGAAGTCGGCCACTGCCATTATTCTTGCGCTAATAGGGATCTCCTCGCCCTTAGTGCCATAGGGATAGCCTGTACCGTTCCACTTTTCGTGGTGATAAACAGCCACCTCCTTGGCGATGCCATAGAAGCTGTCGCCCTCTATTTCCTTAAGGGTATCCTCGATGATGCGTCCTCCCTCCACGGTATGGGACTTCATTATCTCAAATTCCTCAGGGCTGAGCCTTCCGGGCTTTTTAAGTATGCTGTCTGGTATTTTTATCTTGCCGATATC
Source organism: uncultured Clostridia bacterium (assembly GCA_945947715.1). Classification (GTDB taxonomy): domain Bacteria; phylum Bacillota; class Clostridia; order Oscillospirales; family Ruminococcaceae; genus RGIG4694. The sequence goes on from CAMEYZ010000116.1 coordinate 1,902, forward strand.
GTGAAGAGGTGCTGCCATACGGAGCTGTTCAAGATAAGTGGTGGTAATGACTCTGGGATACATGCCGCGGCTCTTCATTTCGCGGGCAAGGACCTCAACATATTCGCTTGTTCTGCGGACATGCTCACCGGTGATGCTATCGCGGCTCTCGACGAGTGTCGCGAAGCTGAAAATGGTCTGCTCCTGCATCTTAAGGATACGGGTAGTCTTTTCCTTAACATCACGTTCAAGATTGCGCTGATAGTTGTTGATAAGCTCCAGATTGCGCTGCTGTTCGGTGACATCGGTAGCACGTATAACGTAGCCGTTTATGTGTTTTTTATCCTTGTTGTCGGTTATCTTAGTGATAGAGGGGCGGTACACTCTGGAGCCCACCTCAATATCCTTAGCAGCCTTTTCGTAGAGTATTTTGTTAATATCAGGGGAAGCGTCATCAATGCGCATATCGGGCTTGGAAAAGCCCAGCTCAGGGAATATCTGCTTAGCTATCTCGTTATATCCCTTAAGGCGCTGATGACGGTCAAGAACGATAATTCCGTCGTCTAAGGAATCAAAGACGTACTGTCTCGCAGTATCCTGAACGTCGTATATCTTGGAGCCGTAGATAAGCAGGAAGATAATAATTTCCGAAAGGAGGAAGCCCACAGGAGTATAGTCCATATCGGTATAATTATTGGCGTACAGCAGTGAAGCCGCAGTGGGGATAAGCACAGCAAAGGTGAACCCGCCCACGGTAATGATACGGTCCCTGTCATGGATAACGCTTATAACGGCAGTTATCAGCATGATAACGCTGTAGAATACCTGCATGGTCAGATAAAGCTGGTGGAAGGGTCCGCTGACGGTTATGAGAATGCTGAAGTTCCCGTCACAGCGCAGCTCCTCAGAAGCAAAGAAAAGTCCGTTCTGGCCTATGGTGAAGGCAATAATGTTGAGGATGCAGTTCACTCCGCACAGCAGAGGATACAGCACCTTAGGAGGAGAAACGCGGCAGTAGCTGAACATCATCATGAGCTGGAACAGAAAAACATGACAGCTTCCCGTAAAGGTGATCTTGGTACAGATATTCATCTCGGCCATAGTCTGACTTTGTATACCCAGCCAGCTTCCCAGCCACATCACAGCAATAAAGAAGGTCATACCCGTCATTATTTTCTGCTGTTCCGAATTTTTCTGACCCATGACCGCAGCAACGCAGGCGCAGGATATCAGAAATCCCACGGTATATATGATATATAAGATCGTATAATACACCCTTATCCCCCTTTCATTTTATAATGTCGTGCAAATCTGACTGTATATATGAGCTCAGAGAACTCCTCTGTAATAGAGTCCTCTTGTAAAGCCGCTTTTAGGAGCTTCTCCGCTGCGGCAGCGAGCCATTGTTCTTTTTATTTCAGCTGCAGACTCTCCGGTGAAAAGGTAATCGAAGCAGTCTGCGCCGTTTATCTCGTTTATCCTATCCGCCATGTAGAGGGTATCGCAGTTAAAAATCTCAGCATATTCCCGGCGTTTTTTGTCGCAGGAGACTAAAAAGCTTCTGCCTGTGCGGTCGGTGATATGTCCGGTGCAGTTATTGCAGCCTGCTGCCTGTCTGACGGGGCAGTTCCTTGTGAGCATCACGGGGATATTCCCGTACACAATAACGCTTATCTCCAGCATATTTCCCAAAGCGGAGATATCGTGAAGCTTCATTTCAAGGGAAGCGGTCACGCCCTTAAGACCCATATCTGCAAGCTGTGCTATGGAATAGGTATTAGCGCAGTTGAGCCGGGAGCCGCCGTAAAGCTCAAAGCCACGTTCCCGACCAAGAGCGATGTGTGCAATATTGCTGCAGTAAAGCTTATTATACCCCTTTTCGGCCAGTCTGTCAAGAAGCTCGGCGCTGTATTTTTCGTCAAGGGTAAAGCAGGGCAGCTCGATGATGAGCCTGCTGTCGGCCTTATCGGGAGCCTCTTCTGCGGGTATTATAACAAAGTCCGCCAGCTCCAGAGCAGCTTCAAGCTGATAGCTGTGTCTTATGTGTATTCTTGTTTTCGCCTTGCCCCTCGGAGAGTAGATGTCCCCGAAATCCTCGTAATAATCGGGATATATGGCATAATGAGGCGTATTTTTTTCAGTGATGAGCCTGTCCAGCTCAGAAACTGTATCTCTGCGAAGCTTGTTCAGCGCGGAGCAGGGAAGAATTAGTCCCTCTCCGATATCAGCGGAAAAGCATCCTAAGCTGTAGACTGTCCCGCCCAGCTTTGAAAGCTGTTTCTCGGCGTACTCCGTAGTCAGCGGACGATTCACCGCAGCTTCGGGGATATCTCCTGTTACCTCGGCGGATAAGCCCTCACATTCCCCATGAAGAACCGCAGGCGTGCTTTCGGACACGGATAGCTTCATGTCAAGCTTATAAATAGGCTGTTCAGAGCGGTAAAGCTCCTTAAGCTCGGGAAGCACCTGAGCAGCGGCAGTAACGTCGTCCTTGCGGCGGTATCCGAACATTTCGCGGCCTGTTTTTCCGTCAAGATAGCCGTCGGTAAAGCCGCTTCTGGAGAACACGGCGCGGAGAGTTTCCATATCAGGCTCTTTTCCGTCCAGTGCAGCTCTGCATGCAGTGACCGCAGCAGCGACGTATTCAGCCCGTTTCATTCTGCCCTCTATCTTGAAGGAGGATACTCCCGCTTCTGCGAGAGCAATAATATTTTCAATATAGGAAAGGTCCTTCAGCGACAGGTCATATCGCTCGGAGCCGTCGTTTAGTGCATTGAAGGGCAGTCGGCAGGCCTGTGCACACTGTCCGCGATTAGCGCTTCTGGAGCCGATAGCAGCGCTCATGTAGCACTGTCCCGAAACGCACATGCATAGCGCTCCATGGACGAATACCTCGGTCTCGATGCCGGTGCTGCAAATCTCCCTTATGACCTCCAGCGGGAGCTCACGGGAGAGCACAACTCTTGAAAAGCCCATTTTAGCGGCTTCCTCTGCGCCCTTGGCGGTGTGGATTGTCATCTGAGTGGAGGCGTGTATCGGCATATCGGGGACCACGGACTTAATTATCCGTGCTGCGCCCCAGTCCTGCACTATGAGAGCATCTATGCCACATTCGGCGGAAAGCTCGGCAGCTCTTGCGAGCTCGTCGGTTTCGCTGTCGAATATCATCACGTTCATTGCCCTTTGTACCTTAACGCCTCTTAGGTGGCAGTATTTTACAGCTTCTCTTATCTCGTCGTCGGTGAAATTCCGTGCATTAGCCCGTGCGGAGAATCTTTCTCCGCCGATATAAATGGCGTCAGCGCCGCATAATACAGCAGCTGATACACTTTCAGGACCGCCTGCGGGAGCGAGAAGCTCTGTTCTGCGATGGGGTATCACTTTGACTTGCTCCTTCTTGCGGCCCTGTTAGGTCTCGGAGGAGCCGCGTCGCGGGCAGGCTTTTCCTCCACAGGGATAGTCACAGCAGGAGTAACGGTGTTTTCCAGCACCAGCTGTTCAGCGTCCTCCTCGTAGAACTCGCTGTCCTCATCGGAGCTTATATTCTGTTCGGACAGCTTTTCGCGGAGCTTGTCTGCTTCCATAACGGCGCTGTCCCGGGCATCGCGGAGCTTACCCGCCTCGTCCATGTAATCTTTGAGCTGTTTTCTGAGATTATCGAGGCTGTCCTCAGATTTTTTTCTTTCCTCGTAGGCCTGGAGCGCGCAGAAAACGGCAGCAGACTGAATGCCCAGAGTGGGATGTTTTTTCAGTATCCCCTTAATCTCCCTGTCCAGCTTTGAGGAGATATCCATAACGAAGTCGGCGTCGTTATCGGTGGTAACGCTGTAATTGATGCCGCAGATGTTGATTTTCACCTTGTTCATATATTCAGTGCCCTTTCTTAAGAACTTGTTAGCATGTAAAGCGCAGTGCATGCGCAGATTATCTGACCTTTTTCCTTCCGAAGGACAGTACACATATTTACAGTATATAACCATTATATCATATTTTTTAGAAAATAGCAACAACAATTTGAGGATTTTTCAAAAAATTATAGGGAAAATGCGGATATATCCCTTCTGAAGCAAAAAAAAATCATCAGATTAGGGATTATTGCGAGAAAAAACGGCAAAAATAACTGTATAATTGTCGCGGGGGATATTGACAAACCGCAAAAAAAGGTGTATTATTATAAGGGAGTATTATGTTACAACTATACTTTCCCGCAAATTTCCTTACCAAATAAAATGAAAGGATCTTTTCCGATATGAAATTCGGCAGCGTTGAATTTTTTAAACATCTGATCATATCGACGGTCATCAGTGTTGTTATTTTCGCCGCGTCCTTTTCAATGATCTTCGGAATAAAGGCTTCGTCGGAATCTATCCGCGTGTCGGACAAGCTTCCCAAAACAGCCGACGCTATGTCAAACGCTGCTGAGGAAGGCTCCTCCGAAAGGGAGAACGTGACCGAAAATAATGGCCCCGATGAGCTTCCCGCCGATATTGCCGATGATGACGCCGAAAAGGAGACCGAAACTCTGACAGCTCAGACGGACGCTCCCGACGAAACTGTACCTGAGGACGATGATAAAAAAGGGATAAATATCCCCGACGGAGCTACCGTTGATGAGATATACGACGCGCTTTCGGTATTGGGTATATCCTCAAAGGACCTCATCGACTATATTTCCGAAAATGACAGCGAATATCTTGACACTCTTATTTCCGAGGAGGCGGAAAAGGCAGCGGCACAGTCCGTTCATACCGACGCTTCTGCAGAGGATACGCCTGTTTTAGTTACCGTTCCCACAGACGAGTACCCTGAGCTTTATGCAGGCTCTTCGGAGCTTGCTGCGATAGCAGAGGGAAGGGTTTGCCTGACCTTTGAAAGCATAGTTCCCGATTATCTCAGCGATATATTCTATATCCTCGGTGAGGAAAACACTACGGCAATGTTCTTCCTTACCTGCGAGGAGGCAGAGGGACTTTCTGACAGACAGCTCGCAGCTTTTGCGGAAAATGGCTGTACAGTGGGTATCGCTCTTACCGGCGAGGGCTCACTTGATGAAATGAACAGAGCATTTGAGCGTATAAGCTCAGTGACGGGAGCTGTTCCCTGCGCATATATCTGCGACGGCATCTCAGAGAGCCTTTCCAGTGAGCTTGACAGACGAGGCTTTGTACGCTTCGGCGGCGAGAGGATATCGGGCGATTCATGGTCAGAGGTCTACAATGCGGCACAGGACACCGTGAAGGCTTCTGAAAACGGCGCAGTTATTCGCCTTGACGGAGGATATTATTCGGTAATCACCGCACAGGATATCATAGCTTATCTTAAAAACGACGGATATACGTTTGTTACTATCTGAATTGTTTGAATATGTGACCATAAATCTACAGAAAGGA
>CAMEYZ010000117.1 GCA_945947715.1 uncultured Clostridia bacterium
CCCTCCCACCTGCCGGGGAACATCATCACCCAGCTTTGTGCCTTGTTGTACCAGCCGGTGTATTTCCGTGCTATGCTGTAGTTGTCGAACACGCACCAGTTTGTCAGCATAAGCTTTTCCGATTCGTTTTCATAGCCGGGGCAGACCTCGGTGACAGGTATTTCAGTGATTCCGTCCCCGTCCGCGTCGGCGCAGAGGTATCCGCTCTGACGCAGGGTATCGGCCAGTATAGTGCTTCCCTCCACCTCTGCGGGATTGCGCAGATTTCCGTCCACGGCATAGACTATCTCAGTGGAAAGATAGCCATTTCCGTTTATCTCGTCAATAAAGACAGCCGCGGTATTTTCGGCTATTTTTCCCTCGGAGATGCCTTCAAAGCCGATGCTCTGGCTGCTCAGCCGCACCTTTGAAAGCTCCCGAAGGCTGCCCGTATCGTCCTCGGATATCATCACCGCATATGCGGACTGATTCTCGGTATTGCTGCTGATGCTGACGAGCTCGTAATTTCCGTCGGAGGTGAGGTCGGTTATCATAAAGCTGCTGTAGCTGTCGGAGTACACCCTGTCGGTGACGCCGTTTTCGTAGGAATATATCTCCAGCACCTTGTCGCCGGAGGTCATAAGATTATATCCCGCAGCGATATATCTCCTTCCGGAGCCGCCTATCTGCTGAACCACAGCACAATCAACGGAAACTCCCGTACCCGCGGTATCGTAAACAGAGCGCCACTCTCCGTTCTCAGTGTCTAAGATGTTGAGGCGTATCACGCTTTCGCCACCGTCGGGACGCTGATAGAACACAGCAGCCTCATCGGAGCCGTCTCCGTCAAGGTCGCAGAAGATGTACGCAGAGCGGTTTTCGCCGTTTTTCGGGAAAATAAGATTGACGCTGCCCACTGCGTCGGTAAGGGCTTCATATACTCTGCTCTGCTCCTCGGAAAGCTTCGGGGGAGCAAGAAGTCCCTCCGCCGAGGAAAAAAGACTGCAGCCCGTAAGCAGCAAGGCCCCAGCCGCCGCAGCACATAATTTCAAACTTTTTATATTAAATACCTCCGTATGGTAATAGCTAATAACTATTACCTATCAACTAATAACTATTAACTGTCAACTATAAACTGTCAGCTATTCACTATTCACTAATCAGAAAACAAAGGGCGCAGTCGGAAACGCAACCGGTCCGACCGCACCCCTCGGCAGAAGTCTTATTCAGATAGTATCTGTATCAACACCGTCCACGTCAAGATCGTCCATATCAACGTCCTTAGGTCTTGCGTTAAGAGTCCAGCGTTTTTCCTGAGCAATGCCCTTCGGCATCTCTCTGTAGGAGTATCCCGTCCAGAACACCGCAACGATGCAGATAGGCAGGAATATCATACCGATATCGCTGATGCTGGGCATACCCATTCCAAGTCTGTCGTCGTAGCCTGTAGGTACCAGCAGGGTAGCATATCTGGGGAGCACGGAAACAGCAGCGATTATAGATGTGAGATAGCCGAAAATGCAGACCCAGAAGCGGGTAGATTTCTTTTCCATTCCCATGAAAAGCCTTGCAACTGCGAGGAAAAATACTGTAGCGGACATATCGGTGAGGAGCTCATACACCTTTTCCGAGGAAACTGCGATAACAGCATTTCCCGCAAACATCTTGAATATATCCAGCACCTTCCATGCCGCAAATACCGACATAGCTGCGCAGTTTGCGCGGGAGATGCCCGCTTTCTTGAAGATATTCATTGCCATGGTGAGGAAGATCATGAACACCAGCAGCATGATAACCAGCTCTATCCAGTCCCATGCGCCGAAGCCTGTCAGCAGGCTGTAGTTCTTAGCTTCCTTTTCGTCGACGATATCCTCTCTTATCTCCATATTGCGGCTGACTGTCTGAGCGATCTTCATACCGCCGTCCAGCAGGAGCAGCAGACACATGAGCATAGAGGAATAGCCTGCGCCCGAAGGCATTTTCTTATTGAGCCTGTCGTATCTGAGGCGCCATGAATTTATCATGATGCACTCGTCCACGACCTTATCCTTAGCCACGCCCAGCAGCAGGATAACTGCCATAAGTATCATTCCGAGGACTATTACGATAACGGGAAAATTCAGGCTGCTGCCATCGATATATCTGCCCGTATTGAAATTCACATTGGTAAGGAGCTGCTGAAATCTAAGAACAGCCGCAAGCAGGATAGTAACTATGAAAACTATCATCGACGCCTTTTTAGGCAGTCCTATAGACGGCAGACCTTTTTCTCCCGATGATTTTTTCTTCATAACGTTCGCCATTGTCAAGCTTCCCTTCACATATCAAATTTTGCAACATTATCAACTATTGAGAACCACATGCTTAATTTCGACCAAAAAAACATACTAAGATATTATATAATAATATTATAGCTTATCAAGTTCACATTGTCAAGAGATTTTTTAAAAGAAAATTAATTTTTTATTTCTAGGGAAGCGCTGATTAAAGGCGAAGCAATCGTTTCCGACGCTCGAAAATCCGTTACTGAGAGTGTCGTGAAACGATTTAATCAGCGGTTCCCTAGGGAAGCGCTGATTAAAGGCGCAGCCATCGTTTTCGACACTCGAAAATCCGCCACCGAGAGTGTCGTGAAACGATTTAATCAGCGGTTCCCTAACATAAAGCTAAAACAAAAGCGAAGGCTAAAGGAGGCAGGTTTATGAAAAGCTTATTAAAAACGGTATGCGCATTTGCCATAATAGCTGCGGCGGTGGTGTTCGCGGCCAAGCTTCGTCCCGCAAACAGCATAGGTGAGGGCTCCGAAAGCACATCGCAGTCAGAAACAGCTCCCGCCGATACGCAGACTGTCAGCGAAAAGATATACCGATGTCTGGGAAGCTCGGATTTTTACGTGCTCCGGGAGGAAACAGGCGAGGTCATAAAAATGTCCGAGGAGGAGTACGTCATAGGCGCAGTCATGGCAGAAATGCCCGCCGATTATCCCGTGGAGGCTCTTAAGGCACAGGCTGCCGCAGCTCATACCTATGCGGTCCGTCGCCGGGAGGAGCAGCTTTCCTCGCCTTCGTCGGAGCTTTGCGGCGCCTATATATCCGACGACCCCCAGAAATATCAGGGCTTTCTCTCCGAGGACGAGGCAAAAAAGCTGTACGGCAGCGGCTATACGGAGGCATACAGAAAAATTTCCGAAGCAGTGAGCGCAGTCTCTGACAGAGTGATAATCTGCGGCGGAGAGCCTATCGTGGCAGCCTTTCACGCCATATCCCCCGGAAAAACAGAAAGCGCCGAGAATGTCTGGGGCAGCAGTGTCAGCTATCTGATGCCAGTGGACAGCTCCTTTGACGAGGCTGCCGCCGACTTTTCCGAAAGCTTCACCTTCACCGCCGCCGAGGTCCGCGGGCGCCTTGTGGCAGAATACCCTGAAAAAGCAGTCCCCAATGATATCCTGTCGGAAATATCCGCATCGGAGGTCTCCCCCTCTGGGACAGTCCTCACCGTCACAGCGGGAGACCTTACAATAAGCGGCTCGGATATGCGCAGGATATTCTCCCTGCCTTCCGCAGCCTTTGAGCTGTCCTCCGACGATGAGGAGCTCACCATTGTCACCAAAGGCTATGGCCACGGCGTGGGCATGAGCCAGTACGGAGCAAAATGCCTCGCAGAGCAGGGCTACACCTACGAAGATATAATAAAATATTACTATACAGGCGCAGAGCTTGCCCGCCTGGAATATTCGGAATAGCTCACACGCCCTTCAGCTGAGCCGCCGCATATTCAAGGAATTTTCTTTCCGCCGAGGAACCATAGCCGCTTTTCTTTGAAACGATTAGCCTCTGAGTGTGAAACATGGGCTCGTCTATTATTCTGAGGACGGTATTTTTTCCGGTTTCCGCAGCTGACAGCGGGAGTATCCCCACAGCCAGTCCCCTTTCCGCCGCCGACAGCACAGTGCATGCGCTTTCAGCTGCCACGGCAATAACAGGGGCTTCGGATTTCTTTGAGGACCTTTTCTGCTTCTCAGCGAATACGTCCTCCAGCAGCTGGCAGTATTTTCTCCGCACAGCAAGCCTTTTCCCAGCAAGGCTAACGATGCCCGAAGCTTCGCTGCTTATGGAAAAATGTTCAGGGTCATATACTGCCGCCATAGGCTCGCTATCGAAGGAAAGGGCCTCCATATCGGCGGATATGGTACAGGGAGTCCGCACAAACGCCGCAGTCACAGAGCCGTCCTCGGTCATGGCAAGTATCTCATGGTCAGGCTTTTCGTATATTTCAAAGCGTATCCTGGGGTAGATGCAGGCAAAATCCGACAATATATCTCCGCAGACAGCCATGCCCTCCTCGGAGGATATGCCTATCCTGACCGTACCCTCGCCGCCGTTTTCCAGCTCCTTGATATCGCTTTTTATCTGGCTGTCAATAGCGGAGATGCTCTTTGCGCGTCGGTACAGCATTCTTCCCGCCTCAGTAAGCTCCAGCCTGTGAGCAGTGCGTATGAGCAGAACGGTGCCCAGCTCCTTTTCGAGGCTTTTCAGCTGCATGCTGAGGGTAGCCTGTGCGGTATAAAGCTTTTTTGCCGCAGCAGTTATGCTGCCGCTCTCGATTATCTCCGCATAATTCCGCAGTACTTCAATATCCACTCACAACACCCTTTCTGTTATCTAATAAACAAAGGGACCTGCCAGGAAACCCCATGCAGATCCCAATTACCTTCGGAAATTACTGATTATCCTCAATGTACTTAACGATATCTCCGACTGTCTTGATATTTTCAACAGCCTCGTCGGGAATTTCGATATCAAACTCTTCCTCCAGCGACATTACGAGATCAACAACGTCAAGTGAATCAGCACCCAGATCATCTGTGATAACAGCATCGGAAACGACCTTCTCGCCGTCTACGTCCAGCTGCTCAACGATGAGCTCCTTAACTTTATCAAATACCACTTACTGCTCCTCCATTCTTTCAGATTATATATATAAAGGCAAAAGCCTTTACATCGTGATTTACATAGAATATTCCTCGTCGGTAGTGATAAGCTCCTCGCCGTCGGGGTTATATCCGCCGGTGCCCTCTTCGAAGTCACCGATTTTTCTAAATTTAGTATACCGTTGTTCCAGCAATTCGTCAATATCTATTCGCATTTTTTCTTTCAGCGTTTTTAACAAAAATTCTTCGATATTTTCAGCGGTTTGCTTAACATCATTGTGAGCACCGCCATCAGGCTCCTCGATAATGGAATCGCAGATCTCCAGTCTGCACAGATCCTCGGCAGTTATCTTCATAATACCGCAGGCTTCCTTTTCCCTGGTAGCGTCCTTCCACAGAATGGAAGCAAAGCCTCTTGGGGATATTACCGAATAGAGCGAGTTAGAAAGCATGCCCAGCTCGTCGCATACGCCCAGCGCAAGTGCACCACCGCTGCCGCCCTCTCCGAGAACGACTGAAATAACCGGTGTTTTAAGGGTCATGAATTCGGCGATATTTCTTGCGATAGCCTCGCCCTGTCCACGCTTTTCGGCGTCAACTCCGCAGAAGGCTCCGGGAGTGTCGATAAAGCAGATAACGGGACGATGAAACTTCTCCGCCTGTCTTGCAAGGCGCAGCGCCTTTCTATAGCCCTCAGGGTGAGGCATCGCAAAGTTCGATGCCTTATTTTCGTTGATATTTCTTCCCTTAACCTCAGCGATGATAGTCACGGGGATATCCTGTATCCTGCCTATACCGCCCATGATAGCTCCGTCGTCGCCGAACAGCCTGTCGCCGTGGAGCTCAAAGAAGTCGTTGAAGATAAGCGGGATATAATCCCTTACCGTGGGACGAAGCTTGTTGCGGATTATCTCCATTCTCTCCCATGGTGTAAGAGGATTTTCAATAATATTTTTCTGTGACATATTATTATCCTCCCATGCTTTCTATCTCACCGCCGTGGAGACTGATTATGTGAGCAAGAGTTCTCCGCATGCTGCGGCGCTCCACTATCATATCCACAAAGCCGTGTTCAAGAAGAAATTCCGCCGACTGAAAGTCCTCAGGAAGTCTCTGCTTGATAGTTCCCTCGATAACTCTTCTGCCCGCAAAGCCGATAAGCACCTTAGGCTCGGCGATTATTATATCCCCCAGCGATGCAAAGGAAGCAGTCACGCCTCCGGTGGTGGGGTCGGTCATAACTGTGATGTAAAGCAGTCCCGCCTCGGAATGTCTTGCTGCAGCGCCCGAGGTCTTTGCCATCTGCATGAGAGAAACTATGCCCTCCTGCATGCGCGCGCCGCCCGATGCGGTGAACAGCACTATAGGCAGCTTCTTTTCGGTAGCAGTCTCAAAGGCTCTTGTGAGCTTCTCGCCGACGACGCTTCCCATTGACGCCATCATATAGCGGGTATCCATGATACCGATAACGCATCTTCTGCCCTTTATGGTACATTCACCGGTGATGACAGCGTCCTTAAGGCCGGTCTTCTGGCGAAGCTCCTCCTGCTTGACATCATAGCCGGGAAAATCTATGGGATTTTTGCTTATCATATCCGCGTCGTACTCGATAAAGCTGTCCTTGTCCGCGGTAAGCTCAAGCCTGCGGCGGGAATCTATCCTGGAATGATAGCCGCAGGACGGACATACTCCGAGATTATTTTCCAGTTCCTCGGTCATGCACACCGAGGAGCATCTGGGACATTTGAAAAGCAGATCCTTAGGGATATCAACATGCTTGCCCTGGTCGCTTTTTTTATCCTCCGAGGTGTTGTTGAACCTTGCGGTAACAACGTTAAAGAGATCCTCTAACAATTTCCGGACAGTCCTTTCGTATGTTATACATGTCCTGCCCCCGCGCCTTGCAGTCCGCAGCACATAACATTATTAATTATACTATAAATAACCGATTTGTCAATAGCCAAAAAGCATTTTTTTCATATCAGAAACATTCTGAATATTCCCAGCACCAGCAGAATAGTGCCGATAGTTTTTTGCAGGGGATCATTTTTTCCGAGATTAAGGTGCTTTATGCCGAACACTATCCCCAGAAAGGGTATCATCAGCGCCAGCACCAGCTCCCACCAGGGGATATCCTTTGCCGAAATGCTAAAGGACTGCCTTCCGCCCGTATTATTATTCTGCCCGTAATTTGCGTTCTGATTGTAATAAGGCTGATTAGCAGCATTATTTGTGCCGTAGGGCTGATTTCCTGCATTGTTTCCAATTCCGGGAGTTAT
>CAMEYZ010000118.1 GCA_945947715.1 uncultured Clostridia bacterium
CTTGCCAGCCTGATATTCGCTTCTTACAGTGTGGCCGGGGCCCTTGGGAGCGATCATTATTACGTTTACGTCCTTGGGAGGAACGATGCAGCCAAAGTGAATATTGAAGCCATGTGCAAATGCGAGAGTCTTGCCTGCTGTGAGGTTGGGAGCGATGTCCTTCTCATAAAGGTCAGCCTGCTTCTCGTCGGGGATAAGTATCATGATGATATCAGCCATTTTTGTAGCTTCTGCAACGGATACTACCTTAAGTCCCTGTGCCTCAGCCTTAGCTGCGCTCTTGGAGCCCTCGTACAGACCAACAACAACGTTAACGCCGCTGTCCTTGAGGTTCAGCGCATGTGCGTGGCCCTGGGAGCCGTAGCCGATGATTGCAACTGTTTTACCGTCCAGTCTGCTGAGGTCGCAGTCCTGCTGGTAGTAGATCTTATTTTCTTTTGTATTCATTTGTAGTTCCTCCAATAAAAATTTATATATCAAGAATTGGCCATTTGGGTCATTCTCAATTTACTTTTTGATAGTGTCCGCGCCCTTCTGAATGGCGATAGTGCCTGTTCTGACGATCTCCTTGATGCCATAGCCGGAGATAAGCTCTCTGAAATGGCGGAGGTGATTGGTGGTGTCGGATATTTCTATCGTCATGGTAGTGGGGGTGATATCGGCGATCTTCGCGCCCATTATCTCGCATATTGTGAGTATTTCGTTGCGCTGATTAGGCTGAGCGTTTATCTTGATAAGCTGGAGCTCTCTTGCAAGAAGCTCGTCCGAGGCAAGAGTTTTTACCTTTAACGTATCCACCAGCTTATTGAGCTGCTTTTCAAGCTGCTGAGCGGTATGCTCGTCGCCGTCGGCAACTATGGTGATGCGGGAGATAGTGGGGTCGTCGGTTTCTCCCACAGCAAGGCTGTCGATATTGAAGCCTCTGCGCGAGAAAAGTCCCGAAACGCGTGAAAGCACGCCTGCATGGTTTTCCACTAAAATTGAAATAGTATGTTTCATAGTCATCTATCCTTACTCTTAATATTATATCCTTGATTCTTCGGGATTTCTTTATAAAGAAGTTTCATATTTGTAAACGTTGCATTCGATAAAATAGGGCCCTGTTGCGTCCTTCATGCGCTTAGCAGCCTGTGCTGCCTCTGCCATGGTCTCAACGCGCTCGGCGGGTATGCCGTAGGACTCAACCAGCTTCACAAAATCAGGATTGCCCTTTAAGCGCACCGCAGCCTGTCTGTCCTGATACTTATTGGTCTGGAGCTCGCGCACCATGCCCAGACGATTGTTTCTCATAAGAATTATCTTGACGGAGAGATTTTCCTGCATGATAGTTGCAAGCTCCATCATTTCCATTTGGAAGGCTCCGTCGCCGCATATTGCCACGACTTCACTTTCAGGAGCTGCCATTTTTGCGCCCACTGCCGCAGGGATTGCATAGCCCATGGTGCCCATGCCGCCGTTGACAAGCAGTCTGCCGCCCTTCATTTCGAAGTTGTTGCAGGTCCATATCTGATTCTGTCCCACGTCCGCAACGCAGATAGTGTTTTCGGGCATCTCCCCGGAGAGCCTCTTCAGAAACAGCTTGGGATTCAAAAAGCCCTCGTTTTCCTCCTCGGTGGGAACGCGGTTCTGAATGTCCGACAGCATTGCCGTCCACTCGGAATAGTCGCCCTTGGGAGTTATTTCCGCAAGCTCGGAGAGGATAGTTTTGCAGTCGCCTACCAGGGGATAGTCAACCGCGATATTCTTGCCTATCTCGGCGGGGTCAATGTCTATGTGGATTATCTTTGAAGATTTTGCCAGGAATTTCGGAGAAGTCACCGCACGGTCACCAGCTCTTGCGCCGATAAGAATGAAGGTATCGCACCGTGAGACCGCCTCATTTGCAGTGTTCACGCCATGCATGCCCATCATGCCAAAGTACAGCGGGTGAGAGGTGGGATAGAGTGAAAGCCCCATCATGGTCGATACTGCGGGGATACCGGTCTTTTCGGTGAATCTGAGGAGCTCGTCCCTTGCATCAGAGAGGAAAACTCCGCCGCCTGCGCAGATAAGGGGTCTCTTCGCCGATGCGATAGCCTCGCTTATCTTTTTCAGCTGCATAGGATTGCCCTTGACGGTGGGCTTGTATGTACGAAGCGAGATAGTTTCGGGATAGTCGAAATCTATCATCTTAGTCTGTATGTCAGAGGGAACGTCGATAAGTACGGGACCCTTTCTGCCTGTGCCTGCGATATAGAAGGCCTCCTTGAAAATACGGGGGATATCCGCAGCGTTTTTCACGAGATAGCTGTGCTTAACGAACGGCATAGCAGAGCCTGTGATATCCGCCTCCTGGAACACATCGGAGCCTATCTGGTCGGTAGATACCTGACCTGTGATGAAGATAACAGGAACGCTGTCCATGTAAGCGGTAGCGATAGCTGTTATAAGATTTGTAGCGCCCGGACCCGACGTAGCCACGCATACAGCGGGCTTGTTAGAGATGCGCGCATAGCCGTTTGCGGCATGACCTGCGTTGACCTCGTGGCGGACCAGCACATGGTGGATATCGGAATCGTAAAGCTTATCGTAAAAAGGGCAGATAGCGGCGCCCGGATAGCCGTACACGACCTTTATACCCTCTCTTTCAAGACATTTAACCATTGCCTCGGCGGCCTGTATCATCGCCCTCACGTCCTTTCGTTTTTACATAATTTATCATTATTACCGACAAAACGCCGATATACAGTTACATTATATAATATTTTACCAAATAAGTCAAGCGGCAAGGCACTGTACATAAAAATTAATAAAAAGTTAATAAAATAGTGAATAGTGAATAGTCCTATGCCAACCTTCGGGAGCAGCCCTCCGCCCGCGGGCAGGTGTAGCCTAAGCTGAAAGACGAGAAACGCGGCAACCGCTGTCGGGCGGACCCGACTATTTGTGGTATTTTTTGCCTGAATTTATCATGTAGCCTCGGTACACCTGTTCCATGACCATTACCCTTGCCAGCTGATGGGGGAATGTCATTTTTGACATGGACAGCCGACAGTCTGCCTGCTTTTTGAGGCTCTCTGCGATGCCGTAGGAGCTGCCTATGATGATATTTATTGTACTTTTCCCCTCGGTAGGAACTATTTCCAGCAGCTCTGCAAGCTCCTCGGAGGGAATCTGCTTTCCTTCGATGCACATGGCGATATTATAGCTGCCATTTGTGAGCTTTGCGCGTATCTGCTCGGCCTCGGCTTCAAGAGCCCTTGCTATCTCCTTTTCAGAGGGCTCGTCGCCCAGGCGGCTCTCGGGGAGCTCCACATCGGAAAAACGGCAAAAGGCGGATAGTCTCTTGCCGTACTCTGCGCATGCTGCGCGGAGGTATTCTTCCTTTAGTTTTCCTATGGCTATTATGTTTATGTTCATGGCTTTTTCAGTCCTCTTTATTGATTTATCTTAAGATTTACAGAAAAAAGGCGGTTATTTCCGGCTGGTTAGTAGCTGTTCATCTCTTCGGGGCTATTATATGTTTTCATCGGAAGATTGCATCTTCCGACGCATGTGGGGGAGACACCTCCAGGGGAAGACAAGCGGCTTACTCGTACCCTCATCGAAAGATATAGTTTGAGTGTAGCGCCGCTTTTCTTCCCCTTTACGGTTTCTCCCCCACACCCTCTCTTCCCTCAACCCTAACTTTTGCCCTGCTCTTATGACATCGGCTACCAGGTGTTCCGCTTACTTTTAGTTTGGCTCCGACACCGGAGGGTCGGAGCTTTGTTTGTTTTTTCGTTTCCACATTGTTGGCTTTTGATTAATTCTTTGTGGTTGTTGGCTTTTGAATTAATTCTTTGTGGTCGTTGGCTTTTGATTAATTCTTTGTGGTTGTGGTTTCCGTTGTTGTAAACGTTATTGATTCCATTGTTTGCGGCGCTGTGGTCGTTGTTGCCGCTGTTGTGGTCGTCTCAAGGGATACCGTTACTGTTTCTGTTTCAGTCGCTGTGGTTGTTGCGGTGGTCTCTTCGATTGTTTCCGCCGCAGTCGTTTCAGTGGCTGTCTCCGTACTTTCCGGAGCTTCCCCTGTTACCGTGAAATTCACCAGAATCACAGTTATCTTCCCGATATTCAGCCCACAGGGGATATTGTTCGTCTTGTCACATAACAGCGTGTACTTTTCCCCGCCGCAGCTGCCGTGATAACACAGGTTCGTTTCCGTTTCCGAAAAATCAAGGGAGTTTACATTCGCTGCCGCATTGTCCAGCGCAGAAAATACACTCATAAATGCAGCTCTCGACGGTATCTTGTCGGTCTCCAGATTCAGACTCAGGTCTCCCAGAGAAGCGGTGATGCCCTCTTCGCCCAGCTTTATTTTCAGCCCTGCAACAGTGTCGGGCTTGTCAAGGGCGAGCTCCCAATTGCCGCCGCCCAGTCGGGAAAGAGTCCCTCCATAGGTCAGCAGCTCCTCGTCGTCCTCGCCGTCCACGGTTATCTCGCACTGCGCAGTGTAGAGCTTGTCAACGCCTGACGGAGACTGTGTAAGCGTTTCGCTGAGCCCCTTGCAGCCGCTGAGTATCGTCCCCGCAAGCACCGCCGTTATCCCAAGTGAAATGAGCCGTAATATTTTCTTTTTCATGATTGCCCTCCGTTCAAAGTGGGAACAGAAAGCAATCTTTTCCGGGACTGCTTATCTGTCCATTTCTTTAAACACAAAGGGCAGGCGGGATATCACGTCGCTGGGGAGCATACCGGTCTGTGATAGCTCGCCGGCAGCCTTATCCGCCGCATAGCCGTGAATGAACGCTCCACATGCAAGAGCCTTATCAAGAGGCAGCCCCATGGCGGCAAGTCCTGCGCAGATGCCTGTGAGAACATCGCCGCTGCCACCTCTGGACAGCCCGGGATTTCCTGTGAAGGACACATATGCGGCCTCGCTGCTTATAATAAATGTTGGAGTACCTTTGGCGAGAATAACTGTCTCATATAAGCCGCAAAACCGCATAGCTGTTCCCAGACGGTCGGAAAGCACCTCTGAAAGGGGCATATCCATTATCCGTGCAAGCTCCGCAGGGTGAGGCGTTACCGCCGCATTTCCCTTTGCGTTTCTGATAATATCTATGCAGGAGGCAAGACAGTTTATTCCGTCAGCGTCGATTATTAGCGGCACCTCCGCGTTATTTACAAGCTCTTTTACGAGCTTTTTCGTGTTTTCGGTGACTGACAGCCCACAGCCTATTGCGCACACGGTGGAGTTATTCATCTCCCTTATGAGCATATCCGCATTTTCGGCATCTATGGAGCCATCCTCTGCGGCCTTAAGACTCAGATACACGCTCTCAAAAATGGACGAGGACAGCGTCTTAACAACTCTATCAACAGAGGCGGTCTTAACAAGTCCCGCACCACTTCTCAAAGCTGCCGATGTGGAAAGAGCAGCTGCTCCGGTCATATTTTTGCAGCCTGCGATGTTGAGGACCTTGCCGAAGGTGCCCTTGTGGGAGTTTTTCCTGCGCACGGGGATATGCTCCTTGACGAAGTCCATATCCACGCGGCGGATAAGTCGTTCCATGCTGTTTATGCAGGAATCGGGGATACCGATGTCGCAGACGATGACCTCGCCGCAGTATTCGGACAGTGGATATATTGCCGTGCCTATCTTTTCCAGCCCGAATGTAACAGTATAGTCGCAGCGGAGGGTATCATCACAGGCGATGCCAGTCTGACCGTTTCCGCCGGAAGGGATATCCATGGCGATTTTAAGTGCATTGCAGCTTTCGGCATATCTTAATATCTCGGCGATATTATCGGGGAGCTCGCCATGAAAGCCTGTGCCGAACACGCAGTCCACGATAACTGCGCTGTCGCAGAGGACATCAAAAACAGCCTCCTTACCGTCGGAGAGCATGATAACAGGAACGAGCCCCTCAGCGAAGAGCTCGCCCAGCTCCTTAGCAGCGATATCGGTGCCCGCCTCGTCGGAGAGCATGACACAGCTAACAGAGAAGCCAGCTCCTGCGAGCTTACGAGCGGCAGTATAGCCATCGCCGCCGTTATTGCCCTTACCGCAGAGCATAGTAATCCTGCCACTGATTTTTTTCTCAGACATTATCCGGACAATAAAAGCCGCAGCCGCATCGCCGGCATTTTCCATAAGCTGATAATAGGAAACGCCCAGCTGATCAGCGCGGCGTTCAATCTCCCGCATCTGAGACGGAGTAACGTAAAGTTTGCTCATAATAAAAAACCTCCCCCTTGTGAGATTAGTGAATAGATAATAGTGGTCGGGGCGGGATGACCCGCAGCCATTGCCACGGCGGGATGACCCGCAGCCATTGCCGCGTTCTGAGTATTTCAGCTTAGGTTACTTTTTCCCGCGAAAGTAAGCAAAAACCGAAACAAATAGCGGCATAATTAACAGTAAAAACCCATGAACGCAGTGGACAAACAGAAAACAAAATCCCCAAATAGCATTATACGTGGAACCAGAAACACGAACAAAAGGCGGCCGACGGCTGCCGCCGCCCAACTAAAACTAAGCGGAACACCCGGTAACCGATGTCATAAGAGCAGGGCAAAAGATGGGGTTGAGGGAAGAGAGGGTGTGGGGGAGAAACCGTAAAGGGGAAGAAAAGCGGCGCTACACTCAAACTATATCTTTCGATGAGGGTACGAGTAAGCCGCTTGTCTTCCCCTGGAGGTGTCTCCCCCACATGCGTCGGAAGATGCAATCTTCCGATGAAAACATATAATAGCCCCGCAGGGAGGAACAGCTACTAATCAGCCGGAACTAACCGCCGCTAATCATAAGAAATCTTCCCCGATTAAAATAAGAATCGGTTACTTTATCCGACCATAGATTGACCGAATAGCAAATGTGACCTTTCGGCGGAGCCCTTGGGGGGCTCCGCAGCATTTGAGACGCTTCGCTGTCAAATGCCCGCCGCCCGAGCAGGGTGTTCCACTTCGTTGCTCGTGGGATTTACTTTGTGTGATTCCGCGTTTTTTTGTCGGGCGGCGTTATCAATTGTTCGTCGCTTCGGTTTTTGCTTACTTTCGCGGGCAGAAGTATCCTAAGCTGAAATACTCAAAACGCGGCAATGGCTGCGGGTCATCCCGCCGCGGCAATCGCTGTCGGGCGGACCCGACCGGTGGGGGTGTTTCGCCGCGTGCGCGCGGCGACCAAAGGGCGCCGCCCTTTGG
>CAMEYZ010000119.1 GCA_945947715.1 uncultured Clostridia bacterium
CAGAAGAGTTGTTTTTCCCTTTCCGTTTCTTCCCACCAGCCCCAGCCGCCATGTGCTGTCCAGGTCAAGATCGACGTGTTCAAATACATTGTCATATGAACCCTCGTAGCCGAAGGTGAGATCGTTGATTGAAATTATACTCATATAACCGCCTCCATTACTGCCGGCGGACAGGGGAAGATACAGGCTTCAGGATAGCTCGCGAAAGCCCACAGCTGTGCCCGCAAAAAGGCACAAAAAAGCCGAGGGCAGTATACTCCCTCGGATATAATAATTCCGAAGAAGCGCCAAATCCTCCGATATCCGCACAGCAAACACAGCCCATCCGCATTAGCGAACGAGCAGACTATTTACTTTGCAAATGTATCGGAAAATTTAACGCATCTTCTCACCTCAGATCATTTTAATAAGGACATTATATCACAGCCTTGCCAAAATGTCAAGCATTTTTTTGCAGAAATGAAAAACTCAGTCCTTTATGGCATTTTTAGCCTTGGAAACGATAGTCTTGTCGTTTTCATAGGTCAGCAGAGAGGCGGCATGACATATATCCACCCACCTGATATCTGCGATCTCCGTTTCCTGGGGAGTAAAATCAAAATTTTTCGCCTTCGCCATGAAATATACCACGACCTTCTGAGTCTCTTTTTTCGGAAAGTATGTGACGGTTTCACGGAAGGTGGGATCTATCATAACGTCAATATCAGTTTCTTCCTTTATTTCGCGGAGAGCGGTCTGGATTTCCGTTTCACCCTCTTCAACGTGTCCCTTGGGAAAAGACCAATGTCCGCTGTTAAGATGCTTTATCAGCAGGATTTCCGTATTTCCGTGGTGCTTTCGGTATACGACAGCACCGCAGGATTTTTCAAAGGTCATATTATGTAATCATTCCCTTCTGATCAAGATAATACATTAGTATAATTATAACATATTTTTTCTTATTTGTCAGCTTTTTTTGTAAACTTTTTTATTATTTACAAAAAAATTACTTGATGTTAACATATTATAATGATGCTATGTATTATTCTGCGGAGAATTACTGCTATAAAAACTGACCCTTCATCCATTCAAGTATCTTTTTTTCACGGCGCGAGACCTGTACCTGCGTCATTTTCAGCTCTTCTGCCGTTTTTACCTGAGTCATCTCCCTGAAATATCTCAGATAGATGAGCCGCCTGTCCTCGGCGCTGAGCCTTGACATTACCTGCATGATAGAAAGCCTGTCCGACATTTCCTCGTCTGGTGAGGGCGCGGCAATGTCTATCTGTTCACCGTCGCCGTCCTCGGTGCTTCTCGTCAGCGATATCACCGGCATTCCCACACTTATCGCTTCGGTCACGTCCTCCTCCGATTCTCCTGTGAGAGCGCTCAGCTCCGATATCTGTGGTTCCCGTCCATGTTCGGGGACAAAGCTGTCTCGTATGCGGCTTATCTTCATGGAAAGCTCCTTTATGTGGCGGCTGACCTTTATTGCTCCGCCATCGCGGAAAAGCCGCTTTATCTCGCCCATTATCACCGGGACCGCATAGGTGGAAAATTTTACGCCCCGCTCCTTATCAAAAGCCTGCGCTGCCTTCACCAGTCCCACACAGCCTGCGCCGTATAGGTCGTCGTATTCTATCCCGCGGCCTCGGAAACGGTTGGCACACAGGTGTACCAGTCCCAGATTATTTTCCACAAGGCAGTTTTCCTCTTCCCGCTCACGTGTACTTTTCATCATCTGCTTCTCCGTCTGCTGTGACTCCCGCTGTGTTCAGATCGGGAGCCTCTGCGTTTGCCGAAGCTCTCGTCAGATACAGGGCCCGTTCGGTGATCTTCTTCGTCATTGTGACGGTGGTGCCTCTCCCTACGGAGCTTGTCACCCTTACGCTGTCCATGAAGCTTTCCATGACAGCAAAGCCCAGTCCTGCACGCTCCTCCTGGGGAGCGGTGGTGAACAGAGGCTCCATTGCCTGCTTTACATCGGCGATGCCGCAGCCCTTGTCCTTTATTTTTATGTACAGCACGTTGTCCTCGAGGATACGGCAGGTCATTTCTATCTTGCCTATCCTGTCCCTGTAAGCGTGGACGATACAGTTTGTGACCGCCTCGGAAACGGCGGTCTTTATGTCGATAAGCTCCGCCGCCGACGGGTCCAGCTGGGCCGCCGCAGCTGCTGCTATCATTCTTGCCATGGCTTCGTTGCAGCTTTTCGAGGGGAACGTTACCTTGATCTCATTATAAACAGTCATTTTTATTTTCCCATTGCATTTTGCGCAGGGTATACCTCCTTTTCTTCAGCATATGGTTGTCAGCATATCCAGTCCTGCAAGCTTCATTACCTTCTTTATCGAAGTGCTGGTGTTGTTGATCATCACCCGTCCTCCGATGTCCTTCATTAGCTTGCAGCGTCCGATAACAAGCCCTATCCCCGAGCTATCCATGAACGAGACCTCACCGAAATCGAGCACAAGCTCCTCCGGGCGAAGTCTTTCAAGAGCATTGTCTATCTCTGCGCGCAGCAGGGGAGCGTTGTGGTGATCTATCTCTCCGCTCAGCAGTGCTGTTACCCGTCCTTCGTCCTCTTTTACGGATATTCCCATTTTTTATCATCCTTTCTTTTTGTAGATATTGTAAGAACATAATATCACAATAATTTTAAAAAAAATGTCATAACTGCGAAAGAGCATAAAAAAAGACCGCATATTCGGATAAGGATATGCAGTCCATAAAAATGCTATGAATCAATAAAGTCCGAACAGTCGCAGCAGCTTCTGCCAGAAATTCAGTTCCTCTTCGGGAGCAGCATCGGCTTGCTCGACTTCGGGTATTTCAACGGCAGCGGTCTTTATCACAAATTGTACCGAGGATACGTCCTCGTTTTCTCCGAAACAAAGGATACTGCCCTTCCTCCATCATCGGACAGCGAATTCAGCATGTCGCTCAGATCGTCCAAATCGTCGGAGAAGGTGCTGTCTATCTTGTCGGTCTCGCTGCGAAGCTCGGCAGTTCCGTCTTTGAGTTCAGCTGTTCCGTCAAGCAGCTAAGCAGTACAACAAATACAGCGCCTATGGCAATGAGATTGACCTTGACCATATCCTTTGTGACAGTGTCCATAAGGTCGTAGGTGCTCACACCCTCGCC
This sequence comes from uncultured Clostridia bacterium, assembly GCA_945947715.1. Lineage (GTDB taxonomy): Bacteria > Bacillota > Clostridia > Oscillospirales > Ruminococcaceae > RGIG4694. Next base: position 3,124 of record CAMEYZ010000119.1, read on the forward strand.
TGCAAGATAATAGCTGTCGGGATAATGCTCATTGCAGATGTCCCGTATCTCCTTTACAAGCTCAAAGGTTTCGTTGCCTTCATAGTCGGCGTCCACGCTTACCACTATTCTGCTGTAATTGTCGGAGCAGAGCATGGAATAGGTGTCATCGTCTAGATACTGCTCGGGTATCTCAGCGCCTACAGTATCAGCATAGGAGATAATATTCTTGACCTGTTCAAGAGCACGAAGGTCCTCGGAAAGAGCCTTTTCCGTCTGACGACTGCCCTTTGGAACCAGCACAACATAGGTGTCCTGCTTTCCGAAAACGTCCTCTATTTTAGTGGTATCTGCGCCCAGACGGGTCTTTTCTCCGAAGATGTGGGAGGAGCCGTAATAGAAATCATTTGCATTTGATGCAAGATAGGTCGGAGCTATGATTATCGCAAAGACCACTGCCATGGGAAGCATTATCCTGCTGACAAAGCGTCCGAATTTATCAAATTTCGGCAACAGTGGACGGTGACGGGTCCTGTCAAGGAATCTGTATGTAAGCATGATAAGACAGGGCATGAATATGAATACGCATATCAGGCTTATGGCAACGCCCTTTGCAAGCGCAAAGCCTAAGTCGGGACCTATCCTGAACCGCATGAGTCCCAGTGCAAGGAAGCCGATGACGGTGGTAAGTCCGCTGGACAGTATAGAGCTTGTTGATTTGGTCAGCGCGTCTGTCATTGCTTCCTTCGGGTCGGGAAATTCCTTTCTGCTTTCCTCGAAGCGGTGCAGCAGGAATACGGAATAATCCAGCGAGACCGCAAGCTGGAGTACCATTCCCGCAGCGTTTGTCACGAAGCTTATTTCCCCGAAAATAATGTTGCTGCCTGCATTTATCAGCAGCGAAACGCCTAAGCCTATCATAATGATAACGGGCTCTACCCATGAATTGGTGGTGAGCATCAGCACGATGACAACGAAAATTACCGCTATCAGAGTGATAAGGGATATTTCGCTGACGCTGCTTTCTGTGGCAACTGCCGTGGAGGCTGCGGAGCCTGTCAGGGAATTGTCCTCGCCGATGATATCGCGTATCTCATTGACTGCGGACAGTTTTTTTTCCTCGGAGATAGTTACCGTGAGCAGGGCATTTTTGTCCTTATAGTAGGTCTCTAACGTGTTGGAGTTCATTGTTTCGATAGGCTGTGTAATATCGCAGGAATCGTCTAGCCACATCACGTCGTCAACTCCGTCAACAGCTTCTATCTTTTTCTTGTAGTCAAGAGCCTGTGGAATAGAAACACTTTTTATCATAACCCGGGCATTGGGGATACCTCCGTCGAACTCCTGCTCCATAATGTCCAGAGATACGGTGGAATGACTGTCGTCGGGGAGATAGTCGTTCATGTCGTAATTTACGGGGATAAGAGGCTTACACAGTCCGAAAAAAATCGTAAGTATCACAAAGATGACGGTTATCATCACCGGATGGGATATGACCTTGCTGTAAAATCTTTTCATTGCTTATTCACCCTGCAGCTTGCAGCCGCTTCCACGGCGCGCTGGATACCAAAGGACGCACTGTTTATGCACATATCATAATTGCTCGGCTTTCCCCAGTTTCGTCCAGTGTAGTATTCGTAGTAGCTTTTGCGCTGTTTGTCTGTTTTGGATATCAGAGCGGCTGCTTCCTTTTCGGTAAGAGCCCTGATATTTGATATTCGCTTGATTCTTTCCTCGGGTGGAGCGGAAATGAAAATGCTCAGATGCTTTACTCCTGCATTGTCCAGGACATGGTCTGCACATCTTCCAACGATTACGCAGTCAGAGCCTGAGGCGTATTCCAGCACAAGTCTGCTCTGTATCCGGAAAAGGGCGTGGGGAAAAAGCTGACTGAGGAGTATAAAAAAGTGGTCATAAAGTTCTACACCGAAGGCATTGCTGGGATAATTATCGAGTGGCTCAGAGGAGAGATTAAATACGACAAGGCGACTACAGTGCAGTATATCAGCAGTCTTTTCAAAAATGGACTGCCTGCGATAATCATGGATGCAGAATAGGCGAAAAATTTTTTCAGAAGGCTATTGACTATTTCGGTCAATAGTGCTATAATGATATTGACCGAAATGGTCAATGGAGGAATATATGAACGATAGATTTTTTGACCTGCCCGAGGAAAAGCGGGAGCAGATGCTAAATGGTGCACTGCATGTGTTTGCAAAGTATGACTACAAAAAGGCTTCAATGGAGGGGATAGCCGCTGCTGCAGGAGTTTCAAAGGCGCTGCTTTTTCACTATTTCGAGAATAAACGGGGACTGTATCTTTTTGCGTACAGCTATTCCGTGGAGCTTTTTCTGAAGGAAATGAGGGCTATGCAGGACGATTCCGAAACCGATTATTTCCGCATGATAGAAAATTCTCAGCGGTGCAAGATGACTATTCTGGCAAAGCATCCCGATATCATGCTGTTTATGATGAACGCTTATTATGAAGAGAGCCCCGATGTCAAAAATGATATCGACAGAAGCTTTGCAACGGTTCTCGAAAACAGCAGCTGCAGATTTTTGGAGCGTGCGGACAGAAGCAGACTTAAGGATGGTGTTTCCGCTGAGAAGCTGCTGAACATTATCCTTTGGATGTCCGAGGGCTACATGAGGACGAGGACTCCTGAACAGCTGTCCGATCTAAATAAACTGAACGACGAATATTTGGAGCATATCGAAATGCTGCGCAGACAGGTATATAAGCCTGAATATTTATGATATAGGGGGAACCGAAATGAAAGAGAAAATATTTCACACCGATAACGGGGATATCCACTACCTGACCAATGAGCTGAGAGATGATAGAATGACGCTGGTTTTTCTGCCCGGGCTGACAGCAGACCATAGGCTGTTTGACAGGCAGATAGAATATTTTGAGGGAAAATATAATGTTCTGACCTGGGACGCTCCGGGGCATGCTGCTTCTCGTCCCTTTGACCTTAATATCACTCTGGACCACAAGGCGAAATATCTCCGAGGGATATTTGAAGCTGAGAGTATTGCATCGCCGGTGCTTATAGGGCAGTCAATGGGAGGCTATGTATCCCAGTGCTATATGGAGCTTTTTCCAGATTCGGCGGCGGGATTTGTTTCCATTGATTCGGCTCCACTGAAAAGAAAATATGTTACATCGGCGGAAATATGGCTGCTTAAAAGAACAGGTCCCATGTATCGTGCTTTTCCCTGGAAGCTGCTAAAAAAACTGGGCGCAGACGGCTGTGCGATGTCCGACTACGGCAGAAGCATAATGAGGCTTTTTCTTGATACATACTCCAAGGAGGAATACTGTGTTCTGGCGGAAACGGGCTTTAAAATGCTTGCCTATGCCATGGAGGAGGACCGTCCCTATGATATAAAATGTCCCGCACTGCTTATCTGCGGAGAAAAGGACCAGGCAGGCTCTGCAAAGCGATATAACCGCGCATGGTCCCGTGAGGATAAGCTGCCACTTGTGTGGATAAAGGGAGCGGGGCATAACTCAAATACGGACGAACCTGAGAAGGTCAATGCGCTTATCGAGGAATTTATTTCGGAAAGGGTCAAGAATCCTGATAGAACAAGAGCGGATGTCGTTTCATTATGAAAAATATGTGAAATCTCTTGCTTTACGGGGAAAAATATGCTATAATATATATTTGTCGGAAGATATATGATTTTTTTCATAGAGCTTCCGAAAGGTAAGCGAATTAATGAAAGGATTGATAATATATGGCAAAACAGCAGAGAGAGCTTGTGCCCATAACTCTTCTTACGGGCTATCTGGGCGCAGGTAAAACTACTCTTATCAACTATGTTCTTAACAATCAGGAGGGCTATAAGGTCGCTGTTATCGTCAACGATATCGGCGAGGTCAATATCGACGCCGAGCTTATCCAGAAGGGCGGCGCAGTTACTCAGAAGGACGATAATCTTGTTCCGCTTTCAAACGGCTGTATCTGCT
>CAMEYZ010000120.1 GCA_945947715.1 uncultured Clostridia bacterium
CCCTCTCCCGTGCCCTATGCGGACATCACCACAACAACAACTCATAAGACCCTCAGAGGTCCCAGAGGCGGACTTATCCTCACCAATAACGAGGAGCTTGCAAAGCAGATCAATAAGGCTATCTTCCCCGGAACACAGGGCGGACCTCTTATGCATGTCATTGCAGCAAAGGCTGTATGCTTCGGCGAGGCATTAAAGCCTGAGTTCAAGGAGTACGGAAAGAATATCGTTGCCAATGCGCAGGCACTTGCAAAGGGACTGCTTGACAGAGGCTTTGACCTTGTATCGGGCGGCACGGACAATCATCTTATGCTGGTAGACCTGCGTCCCTTCGGACTGACAGGCAAGGAGTTCGAGCATCGTCTTGACGAGGTACAGATAACCGTAAACAAGAACGCTATCCCCAACGACCCTGAGAAGCCCTTCGTTACAAGCGGAATCAGAGTAGGAACTCCCGCAGTGACCACAAGAGGACTTGACACAGGCGATATGGAGCAGATCGCAGAGTTCATGTATCTTGCCGCAAAGGATTTCGACAATAAGGCGGAGGATATCAGAAAGGGCGTAAATGCAATTTGCGAGAAGCATCCTCTTTATAGATAACAGTTAATAGTTAACATCTGACAGCGTATAGTTTCAGAAAAAATTCAAAAAACCGACGATTTTGTTTTTATCAAGATCGTCGGTTTTTTGAATACAGGTATAATAATTGTTAATTCTTAACTATTAACTGACGAAGCCTGTCCATAGCTTCCAAAGTGTTCTCATGAGTATTGAAGGAGGTCAGTCTGAACCAGTCCTCGCCATTCTTACCGAAGCCCTCGCCGGGGGTGCCTACCACCTGTATCTCATGGAGCATGTAGTCGAAAAATTCCCAGCTTCCCATGCCGTTAGGGCATTTGAGCCAGATGTAGGGGGAATTTTTGCCGCCGGTGTACTTGATGCCGCACTGGTCCAGTGCTTCACCGATGATGCGCGCATTTTCCTGATAGTATCCGATGTTAGCCCTTGTCTGCTTCATGCCCTCCTCGGAGAATACGGCCTCTGCGGCTCTCTGCACGGGATAGGACACGCCATTGAACTTGCTTCCCTCCCGGCGATTCCACAGAGATGCTATGCTTATCTCCTCGCCCTTTGAGGTCTTCATTACAAGCTTGTCGGAGATAACGGTATAGCCGCATCTCATGCCGGTAAAGCCTGCTGTCTTGGAGAGTGAGCACATTTCAATTGCACACTTCTCCGCGCCCTCAATGGCAAAAATGGAGCGGGGAACATTCGGGTCGGTGATGAAGGCCTCATATGCGCTGTCATAGATGATAACGGCATTGTTTTTCAGAGCATAATCCACCCACACCTTAAGCTGGTCACGTGTATAAGCGGAGCCCGTAGGATTGTTGGGAGAGCAGAGATAGATAATATCCGCATGAACATTTTCATCGGGCATTGCAGCAAAGCCGTTTTCCTCGGTGCAGTCAGCGTAGATTATTTTTCTACCGCTCATAACATTGGTATCCACGTAAACAGGATATGCGGGGTCTGTAATAAGCACGGTGTTATCGCTGCCGAAGATATCGGTGATATTTCCGCAGTCAGACTTTGCGCCGTCGTTTATTCTTATTTCAGAAGGAGCAATATCCACGCCGAAGCTCTTGTAGTAGCCCGAAACAGCTTCACGGAGGAAATCATAGCCTGCGCCGCTGTCCTCGTAGCCGCGGAAGGTTTCCTTGACGCCCATTTCGTCCGCAGCCTTTTTCATGGCGTTCACAACAGCTCCTGCGATAGGAAGAGTAACATCGCCGATACCCATTCTGATTATCTTTGCAGCCTTATCTGGATTAGCTTCCGAATAAGCCTTGATTTTTTTTGCAATATCTATAAATAGATAGTTTTTCTCAAGATTCAAAAAATTTTCATTGACCTGTGCCATTGGTATCATAGCCTCCTAAATAATTATCAATTGTCAATTATAAATTTATTTCTCCATCGAACACCTTTTCCGCAGGACCTCTCATAAGGACCTGACCATTTTCAAGGTATGTAATGAAAAGCTCACCGCCCCGCAGACGAATGGTTATTTCCTCGCCCTGCTTACAGTGACCGTTGAGACACGCTGCCACAGCTGTTGCGCAGGCTCCCGTGCCACATGCCCAGGTCTCGCCGGAGCCTCGCTCCCATACTCGCATTTTTATGGTTTTGCTGTCGATGACCTCAGCAAATTCAGTGTTTACCTGTTCAGGGAACAGGGGATGATTTTCATAATCAGGACCGATGTCCTCCAGGCGGAGACTGTCTATCCCCGATGTAAATATTACCGCATGAGGATTTCCCATGGAAACCGCGGTGATATGTACTTCGTTGCCCTTGACATCAATTGGCTTGTTGATAAAGGTATCACCCTCTGCGTTCATAGGGATATCCTTCGGGACGAGAACTGCTTCGCCCATGTTGACCTCAACGGTCTTAACCACGCCATTTTCGGGGAAAAGCTTCAGATATTTTATACCACTTAAGGTCTCGAGAGTGATCTCAGTCTTGTCGGTAAGATGATTGTCGTACACATATTTTCCGATGCAGCGTGATGCATTGCCGCACATTTTACCTTCGCTGCCGTCGGCATTGAACATTCTCATGCGGAAATCCGCCTTGTCCGAGGGAGTTATCAGCACGAGCCCGTCCGAGCCGATGCCGAAATGGCGGTCGCTGATTATCTTTGAGACCTCCGCCGGGTCCTCCACGGTCTCTTCAAAGCAGTTGACATATACGTAATCATTTCCGATGCCCTGCATTTTTGTAAATTTCATAATGAAAAGCTTCCTTCCTTACAGATATTCATACGCCTTGAGGATATCGGTAGCAACCTTGATAAGGGGCTCCCGCAGATCCATAGCCTGCTTCTGGATATGCCTGTGAGCCTCAGGCTCGGTCAGGCGAAGGTACTGGATAAGCACGCACTTTGCGCGGTCGATGACCATTATCTCGTTGAGCTTTTTCTTAAGTGCGGCAGATTTTTCCTCAGCTTCTCTGCGGCGTTTTCGTTCCGCCGACATATACTTCACGGTCATTGAGAGCAGCGGAGGATTTACAGGCTTCGGCAGAACGATAACACCTGTGCTTTCCAGCTTTTTAAAGGCGGAGTCCGCATTTTTCTGAGCGGCAAGGAGTATGATAGCCGCGTCCGATTCCGCCGCAATATGAGCTGCCAGAGACAGACCGTACTCGTCCTCCAGCGGGGCGGAAATAATGACCAGTCCGTACTCACAGGGAGACTCGGCTGAAAATTTCTGCTTCACCGAGGAATTACTCCCGACGGATATCCCGCCGTAGCCAAGCTCTTCCGATATTCCCGAAACGATTTCCGAAAGACCGTTCAGGTTATCCTCGTTAGCGGATAATATCAGTATCTTTTCCTTTTCAGCCATAGCTCTGCCCCCTTGCATTTTTTTCATTGTTATTATATCATAACACATAAAGAACATTTTGTCAATACCTTTTGCAAGAAAAAATATAAATTCCTGCAAAAATATAAAAAAGATTTCAGATTCGGCCCTGAAATAATAAAAAATGTGAATTTGAGTTGAAATATCACTGCAAAAACAAAGGAATTCTCCGATAAATTGCCGCGATTGACAAAAAAATAATATTGTGATATAATAAAATAAATATTACTTATGAAAGGACGGATAGAATGAAATGCAGCAAATGCGGCGCTCAGAATGAGGATAATGAGATGTTCTGCAATTCCTGCGGCGCTGAATTGTACACGGGGGAAAATGTTAAGGAAGAAAAAAAGCCCGAAAAGAAAAGTGGTATGGCTTTCGGAATCGGCAAGGGTAAGGATAAAAAGCCGAAAAAGGCTTCTGATGATAAAAAGACAGAGGGGAAAATATCCGATAAAAAGGAGGCTAAAAAGCTTTCTGCGGATGAACGCAAGAAAAAGGCTGCTCTGCGAATAAAGCTTATTGCCGGAGCTGTGGCTGTTGTTATAGTGGTAGTCGTGATAATCATTATTGCAGGGAGCATCGGCTCTTCAAAGGGCTCAAAGATTGCAGATAAGGTGCCTCTGGGAAGAAACATCGACTACTGCATCAAGGAAACCGGCGAGGATTTCGCTTCCACCTCGCAGCACAAGGATATGAAGTCGGTGGCTAACTTCGACTATATCTGTGAATCGGACAAGACCATGAATATCAGCGGTATCAGTGTTCCTCAGTGGGCGGTGCTCGTCACCGAGGACAGCAGCCGTATCCTTGATACGGTGGAATATTACGATTTCAGCTCCCTTAAAAATGGCTGGAAGGGCGAACATTCCAATATCAGATTCACCAAGGAGACTGTTTCCTACGGCATGGACATGAAGACAGTCAACAAGACTATCGGCTTTACGCCCTACTATACAAAGAAGACCTCCGACAACAAATCGCTGAACTGCTACAGATACTATATAGTAGACAACGACACAGGCACCGAGAGAGTTTTCAACTACTATGTAGAATTTAACGACGTAAACGGTACAGTGGTCAACGCTTATGATACCGAGATCAATTATGTAAACTATGTTCTGGGAATAAAGTAACCTATGGAAAAAACCAAGAAAAGACTGTCCCCATGGGCGATAGTCCTCATAACAGGCTTCGCCCTATGTGCAGTCCTTAATATCCTCGCATGGATAAGCAGCGGCTTTGCGGACTTTTACACCGACAATATCTTCGTATATATAAGTGTGCCCTTTGGCTTTCTCACCTCGCTGCTGCCATTTTCCTTCGGGGAGCTGCTGATAATCATTGGCATACTCATCGTAATTGTGGGAATACCGCTGGAGATAGTTTTTCTTATAAAATTCAGGAAAAACAGTGAAAAAAGAAACAGACTTCTGAAAGGCTCCGCGCTTTTTCTCTGCTGGGTCATTCTTTACATACTGCTTACCGAAACGCTCAACTGCTTTATCCAGTACCACTGCACCACCTTTTCGGATAAATACTATCCCGAATTTTCGACGCAGGCGGCACAGGGCTATACCGTGGAGCAGCTCACCGAGCTGTGTGACTATATCATCGACAATGCAAATGAGCTGTCACAGCAAATGGAGCGTGACGAAAACGGGGAGATAATTATCCCCGATAATGCAGCTAAGCTTGCAGGAGAGTATGTGCGTGCTCTTTCCGAGGAATATCCGAGATTCGGCGGCTGGTATACCGAACCAAAGGATATAGCTTGTTCACGGACAATGAGCAAGCTCGATCTCCAGGGGATATATTTTCCGTTTTCAATGGAGGCCAATATCAATAAGGATATGCGTCCGTCCAGAAAACCCGTGACTATGTGCCATGAGCTTGCCCATACAAAGGGCTTCATCCTGGAGGACGAGGCAGGCTTCATCGCATTTCTTGCCTGTGAAAAATCGCAGGACCCGCTGTTTATGTACAGCGGTTATCTGTGTGCTATGAATTATTCTGTCAATCAGCTGTTCAGGTATGCCTCCGAAGAGGAAAAAATAAGAATATCCCAGAAGATATGCAGCACAGTGTACTACGACAACACATTTCTGACAGAGGAATACAAGGCCTCCCTTGAAAAGGACAAGGTCATTAAAACAGAGACCGCTGCAAAGGTCTCGGACAAGGCAATGACCGCCAGTCTTAAGCTCAACGGAGTTTCCGATGGAAAGCAAAGCTACAGCAGGATAGTAAATCTGCTTCTTGAATATTATTTTTACGTGAAAGGACAGTAATCAATGCTGATACTGGGAATAGAATCCTCCTGCGACGAGACTGCCGCCGCTGTTGTGGAGGATGGTAGGAAAGTTCATTCAAATATAGTGGCTACTCAGATAGAGGAGCATAAGAAATTCGGCGGAGTTGTTCCTGAGCTGGCCTCACGTCGTCACTGCGAGAATATTTACGATGTGGTTGACAGCGCGCTGAAGGCCGCAAATGTGACCTTATCCGATATTGATGCTGTGGCGGTCACATATGCTCCGGGACTTATCGGAGCTCTTCTGGTGGGAGTTTCCTTTGCAAAGGGAGTTGCTATGGCAAGTGGAAAGCCCCTTGTGCCCGTACATCATATCGCAGGACATGTGGCTGCCAATTATATCGCACACCCCGATTTAAAGCCGCCCTATCTTTGCCTTGTGGCAAGCGGCGGACATTCTCAGATAGTGGAGGTTCTGGATTATACGAAATTCCGCATAGTGGGCAGGACACGCGACGACGCTGCGGGAGAAGCCTTCGACAAGGCAGCCCGTGTTCTGGGCTTTTGCTATCCTGGCGGAGTGCAGATAGACAGAGCTGCTCAGACGGGAGACCCGAAGGCGTACAAGCTCCCTCACCCAAGTGTGACCGGCAGCGAGTACGATTTCTCATTCAGCGGACTTAAGACTGCCGTGATAAATATCGCCCATAATGCCGAGCAGAAGGGCGAGGAGATCAATAAAAACGACCTGGCGGCGTCATTTCAGCGTACGATATCCGAGATACTTGTGGATAAGACAATGGCAGCTGCGCGGGCGCTGGGCTATAAGACCATTGCCGCAGCTGGCGGAGTTTCTGCAAATTCGGGAGTGCGCAGCCTCCTGGAGCGCAGATGCAGAGATAATGGCTTCAAGCTGTATCTTCCGCCCCTTGACCTTTGCGGCGATAACGGCGCTATGATAGGCGCACAGGGCTATTATGACTATCTTGCAGGAAAGCGCGGCGATGAGAGCCTTAATGCTGTGGCTACCATGTCCATGGAGGATATATGAATAAGCTTGATTACGATATTAAGGACGGAAACGTCTATTTAAATCAGCCGGATTTCGACCTGGACGAGACCCTCGACTGCGGACAGGCCTTTCGCTGGGAGAAGACCGGGGAGAACACCTACAGCGGCTATTTTTACCGAACTCCGCTGACTATCTCGCAGGATAAGGGCGTGTTCACGCTGTATGATACGACCGAGGATGATTTACTAAACATTTGGGCGGACTATTTCGACCTGTACACCGATTA
>CAMEYZ010000121.1 GCA_945947715.1 uncultured Clostridia bacterium
AGCTCTGCTTGAATTTATTCATCATATCCTCAAAAGCAGCTTCCTTGGTAAGAGGCGCTTTTTCCTGAGGCTGTCCCTGTACAGCCGAACGGCTCCTACCGCCGTTTGTACGGTCATTTCCTCTGTTTCTGTCGCCCCGTCTGTCTCCCTGAGGTCCGCCCCGTCTCATATCCTTCTGAGGGTGAGGATTCTCGGAAGCTTTTTTAATGGAAAGCGATATTTTACCCTCCTCGCTGACCGACAGGACCTTTACCTTTACCTCCTGTCCTATTGTGAGGTGATCTTTGATCTCGCTTACAAATGTGTTTGCTACTTCGGAAATATGAACCATTCCCGTAACATTCGGTTCAAGCTCAACAAAAGCACCGAAATTCGTTATTCCGGTAACCTTTCCGTCATAAATTTTTCCAACTTCCGGCTGCATTTAAATTATGATCCTCCCGACAAAATTAACTTCTTGTTGTATCGTAAAAACGGCGCTCCGACGGATATGCATAGCCATACAGCTCGATAGCGATGCGCTCCATATAAGCGCGCTCGTCGTCCTCGCTGAGAATACTTGCATAGCTGGCATTCTCGGCTGTAAGAGCTTCCTTTTCCTCTTCCAGAGCCGCAAGGACAGCCTGCTTTTCCGCAACATCCTTCTTATCCGATGAGATGGAATATGCACAGTAGACCAGCACGGCACCCACAGCTACAAAGGTAAACAGTTTTCTTCCGAAGCTACCGTTTTTCTGCTTCTTGATATAGGCCCTTCCGTTGCCCACATTATACTCCATACCATCTCACCTCGCCTGTTTTTACTCTCCCTTATATTATACACCAAACACTGCCTCTTTTTCAAGTAAATTTTGTAATGTTCCGACGGATTTGTACAATATCTATAAACGCATCCACTTTCGCAGGCGCGATTATGTACACATTTACATCATATGTCATTATTTTTCTTTTTTGTCCTTTTTTTCAGCTTCCTAAAGGCTCTCCGCAGCCCACCGCACAGCCTCCTGAGCAGCCCTGTCACCGTATTTCCTACCGCTGTCAGATACAGAACCGCTCCTATACCCGCTCCCGCAATGCAGAAAAACCGGACCACTCCTCTTCCCATAAGCGCTGACAACAGAAATACCGCCAGCCCGAATATTATCATATATAAAATATCTGCGACGGCAGTAGGTATTTTTTTGCCCATAAATGGGAAAATTATTCTTACTGCACGGAAAACATCATACACGACCCCCAGCGCTCCGCCGAGAATAACAGAGCACAAAAATATAAACACCTGCTGCGGTATGGTGAAAAAGGTCTCGATGCCTCCTGTGAACAGACCTGCGCTCAGCATCATCTGAAAAGCTTCCCCCACATGCCAGTTTTTCCGGTGCGGTCCCTGTCGCCGTAGGTCACAGAGGATATCTCCCCTGTCAGGGACAGCTGTCCGTTTTCAAGGCTCAGCTCTCCTACCTTCATTCCCCTTCCCTTTATGGTCATCATCCCTGCGCAGGTGTATATTATAATAGTATCCTCGTCAAACCTTTCCGTGTCGGTCACACCAGTTACCGTCATGCTCCTTCTGTCAGTCATCGACATGCTGTGCACAGCATCAGCCATGTATATTCCTCCCCGAAAGCAGTATTACTATATTATATTCCTGCGACAAAACGTTTAGCACCAAAGGCCCCCGGTCTTTGAAATTTTACACAAAATCTATTGACAAATCCGACGGCGGAGTATATAATTAATATTGTATATTTATGTGCGGACCGTTTGGGAGATCTCCCGAAACAGTATTTATGGCGGCACAGAGAAATGTTTTGCCGCTCTGAATTTTTTACAGGATTTATTCTATTATACTCTGCATTTTGTTTGACCGATATCCGGTCGTGGACAAAACAGACAAGAAAATTGTTTTTCAGCTTCTGTACGGTTTTTGTTCTGTCACGATATTATCGGAACGGTGTTATCTCCGCTTCGGAAACAGCGGACTTGCTTTCTGTCGGAATTATTTGTTGATGTTGTGTGCGATGTTCGGAATTTTAATATCAGGACTGTCATCTGAATGCTGACTGAATAACGGGCAGCTACTGCCGTATAAAACAGACTGCTTTCCCAATGCTTCATTTGGGGCAGATACTCTGTTTTATTCCTTATACTTTGCCTTTAAGCAGGAAATAATATGTATAAAAAATACAGAGAACACGGAATAATAACGGTACCAGTAAATCTACAAATCTATTTAGTTTATGCCAGAAATTTTTTATGAAAGATGAGGTAATTTTTAGTGGCAAGAAATGATACGGAATACAAAATAAACGATTTCGGCGAGAAGATAGCCGTTAAACAGGACTCCAAAAAGCCTGAGCTTCCTCCCAGAGGTCAGTCCCCTGAGACCTTCGTTCCCAAAAATAGCTTTAATCAGAATTACAGCAGAAGCTTCAATCAGTACGACCGTACTCCAAGACAGCCCGCTTATCGTGATAATAACGGAAATAAATATCAGAACAATAATAACAATAAACGCTCCTATCAGCAGAATATGAACGGCTACTCAAACAACAGCTACACCAATAACAGGGATAACGGAAATAATCCAACAAGTGCACCCAGCGGAAATAACAGCGGCTTTTCTCGAAACGATAACCGCGGCAGCATTAATAAAAATAACAGCCGCACAAATAGCTTGAACCGCCCCTACCAGCAAAAGTCCTATTCCCGTCGCTCCTATCAGCAGAACAGGACTCGCGATAATTCTCCCGCAGAGGGTTATCAGGATCAGCAGCAGTCAAGATTTCTCCCCGCAGGCAATTCCTTCGATAATTCTCCCGCTGAGATAAGACTTATAGATGAACAAAACGGCTACCGCTCCAACCACAAGGACGTTAAGCGCACTCCTCTTAAGATAATTCCCTTAGGCGGTCTTCATGAGATCGGAAAAAATATGACCGTCTTTGAATGTGCTAACGATATCTTTATCGTGGACTGCGGAATGGCATTCCCTGACAGCGATATGCCCGGCGTTGATATCGTGCTCCCCGATTTTTCCTACATCGAGGAAAACGCTGACCGCGTAAGAGGCGTGGTCATCACTCACGGTCACGAGGACCACATCGGTGGTCTGCCCTATCTGCTTAAGAAGATAAACGTCCCAGTTTATGCCACCAGACTTACTGTGGGCCTTATCGAAAACAAGCTTAAGGAACACAATCTCATGAACAGTGTGGACCTTAACGTCGTAAAGCCTCGCCAGACTGTGAAATTTGGCTGCATGGCAGTGGAGTTTATCCGAGTAAATCACTCTATCCCTGATGCTGTGGCTCTTGCTATACACACTCCTGCGGGTATCGTCGTTCACACCGGCGACTTCAAGGTGGACTATACCCCAATCGAGGGCGGAGTTATCGACCTCGCACGATTTAGCGAGCTGGGCTCCAGAGGCGTCCTCGCTCTTATGGCAGACTCCACCAACGCTGAAAGAGCAGGTCACACCGCTTCCGAAAGAACAGTGGGCGCTTCCTTTGAAAAGCTCTTCGACAGGGCAGACGGAAAACGCATCATCATCGCTACCTTCTCTTCAAATATCCAACGTATCCAGCAGATTGTCAACCATGCTGTGCGCTGCGGCAGAAAGGTCGCTGTTTCGGGAAGGAGCATGGAGAACGTTATCAGCACCGCTACAGAGCTTGGCTATCTTAAGGTGCCTGATGGCGTGCTTATCAACCTGGACGAAATAAACCGCCTGCCTCCCGAAAAGGTGGTCCTTATCACCACGGGCAGCCAGGGCGAGCCTATGTCCGCTCTTACGAGAATGGCGATGAGCGAACACAGAAGCGTTACTATTACTCCCCAGGACCTTATCATTATTAGCGCAACACCTATCCCCGGAAATGAAAAGCTGGTCACAAAGGTGGTCAATGAGCTGATGAAATCCGGCGCTGAGGTGGTCTATGAGGCTATGTATGACGTTCACGTTTCCGGTCACGCATGCCAGGAGGAGCTTAAGCTCATGCAGGCTCTTACTAAGCCTAAGTTCTTTATCCCCGTGCACGGCGAGTACAAGCACCTCAAAAAACACGCGGGTGTGGCTCTCTCTATGGGAATGAGCGAGGACAGCGTTATCATCGGCACAAACGGCGATGTTATCGAAACAGACGGAGTTACTATGAGAGTTACCGGCGCAGTTCATGCGGGAAGAGTTCTCGTGGACGGTCTGGGCGTGGGCGATGTGGGCTCTATCGTGCTCCGCGACAGAAAGCATCTGGCTGAGGACGGCCTTATCGTGGTGGTCGTTACTATCGAAAGCGAGAGCGGCACTATCCTCGCAGGCCCTGATATCGTATCTCGCGGCTTCGTTTATGTACGCGAGTCCGAGGAAATGATGGACGCTGCAAGAGAGCTGCTCACTCAGACTCTTACTAAGTGCCTCGACAGCAATATTCGTGACTGGAATACCATAAAATCACGTATCAAGGACGATCTCAGCGACTATATCTTCATTAAGACAAAGCGCAGTCCTATGATACTTCCTGTTATTGAAGAGGTATAATTATACTAATTGTATATTCGGTGGTGGTTTAAATGACAGGCAAACGCTGGAAAGCTTTTAAAATAATCTCAATGGTGCTGGTGATGACAGCATTCGTCTGCGCTGTGGTCGGCGAAAAGGCGGACAGCTTCTCTATGTGGCTCAAGCTCCTGCTGACAGCTATCGTTGCTGCAGTGTATCTTGTGCTGTTTATATCGGCTTCTAAGAATCTTCACAGCTTTGTTTCGGAAATGAAGTCCCAGCTTGACCTGACGGAAAGGGATTCGCTATACAAGTTCCCCGCTCCTGCGGTCATTATTGACACGGACGGGACAATCGTATGGTACAACAAGGCCTTCGGTGAGGATATCTACACCGATGACGCCTATGGGATCCCTATCACTCGCATAATCGACATTGATCTGTCCAAAACTCAGAACAATATGAACACCACCGTCGAATATATGTCGGGTCAGTACAAGGTCTCCGCTGTGACCACTGAAAAGCACGACGCAAACTCCAATGAGGTAGTTACTGACCTTACCCTCCTCTACTTTGAGGATATCAGCGATTACGTCAGACTTGAACATGAGTACGAACAGTCCAGAATGTGGGTAATGCTCATAATGATAGACAGCTACGAGGACCTCTTCACTAATGTCAGGGATTCCGACAAGTCCCACATAATCATGAAGATAGACAAGCTAATGGAGGGCTTTATGGAGGAAAGCAGCGGAATTATCCGCAAGATATCCTCCGACCGCTTCCTCGCTGTTATCGAGGAGGAGCCTCTCCAGCGACTTATCGACGATCAGTTTAAGTCAATCCTCGACAAGGCAAGGGCTATTACCGTTACTGACAAGAATTATGTCACCATATCTATCGGCGTGGGACACGGCGGAAATACGCTCGCCGAATCGGAAAATATGGCGAAGCAGGCTCTCGACATGACTCAGGGCCGCGGCGGCGACCAGGCGGCTGTTAAAAACGACAACGATTTCCTCTTCTTCGGCGGCACCTCAAAGGGCATCGAAAAACATACCAAGGTCAAAACAAGGATTTTTACATCGAATCTTATGCAGCTGGTGGAGCAGTCTGACAGCGTTATCGTTATGGGACACAAGTTCTCCGATTTGGACGCTCTGGGAGCGGCTGCGGGTATGGTGGGTGCTCTGCGTATGCTGGGCGTAAAGGCGTACATCTGCGTGGACGAGCTGCGCACGCTGGCAATGCCCATTATCACAAGACTTAAGGACAACATCTCCGACAGTGAGGACCTGTTTATCTCGCCGAAAAATGCACTGGCTGTACTAACCGAGAAAACTCTCCTTATCATCGTTGATACCAACAACATCGACCTGCTGGAAAGCATTGAGCTTTATGAAGCGGCAAAGTCGGTGGTCTACATCGACCACCACAGGCAGGTGGTCAACAGCATCGACAATGCTGTTGTGGCGCTCCATGAGCCCTATGCTTCCTCTGCCAGCGAGATCGTTGCCGAGGTGGTACAGTACATGGCGCTCCCCGACACGCTGTCCAGCTACTATGCTGATGCGATGCTTGCGGGCATCATGCTGGACACCAAGGATTTCGTCAACAAAACGGGCGTAAGGACCTTTGAAGCGGCAGCGTTCCTGAAAAAATCGGGTGCGGACACCGTGGCAGTGAAGAAGCTTTTCGCAAATTCGCTGGAAAGCTGCCGGAAGCGTTCCATTCTGGTAGAGAATGCCTCGATACACAAGCGCTGTGCAATATCCACATGGGAGTCAAACGACCCGGAGGTACGGGTATTCTCTGCGCAGGCAGCCGACGAGCTACTGAACATTGAAGGTGTAGACGCAAGCTTTGTGTTATATCCTGCCATGATCGGGGGGAACAATTGCATCAACATATCCGCCCGTTCCTACGGTTCGCTGAACGTTCAGCTGATAATGGAGAAATTAGGCGGCGGCGGGCATCAGACCATGGCCGCAGCGCAGATATACGACATCACGCTAAAGGGAGCAGAGGAAAAGCTATTTGAAGCAATTGACGAATACATCGCCGGCGTCGGCTAATCCGGGGTCGGGTCCGCCCGACAGCGGTTGCCGCGGGCGGGGTATTTCAGCTTAGGTGACATCAAGCCGCGGAAGTTAGCAAATAGCGAAAGAAGGTTAGAGGCTGAGGGTAACCGCAAATCGCATGTACCCCAGCAACAAAAAGTTCGCCAGCCTTTCAAGGCTGCAGGTTTCCAAAGGGCGGC
>CAMEYZ010000122.1 GCA_945947715.1 uncultured Clostridia bacterium
AGGGATCTTTTTAACTGCGCCCGTCATATCTCTGCGTTCTCTTCCGCCTCAGCAGGAGCATCAGCGGGTTCTTCTTCGTTTTCTTCTGCAGGCGGTGCTATCTCAGGATTGATATCTATCTTATAGCCTGTAAGTCTTGCCGCCAGCTTTGCGTTCTGGCCCTTGTTTCCGATAGCCAGCGAAAGCTGATTGTTCGGAACAACTACGCGGCAGGTCTTTTCCTCGCCCTCGCCTATCTCAACCTTAAGCACCGATGCAGGAGCAAGTGCCTTAGCGATAAATACGGCAGGATCCTCGTCATATACTATAATATCAATTTTCTCACCGTTTAATTCATTAACGATGCTTGAAATTCTGGAGCGCTTAGGTCCGATGCATGCTCCCACGGGGTCCACGTTGGGGTCCTTGGAGGAAACAGCTATCTTAGTTCTTGCGCCCGCCTCTCTGGAGATTGCGTTTATCTCCACTGTACCGTCGTATATCTCAGGTATCTCCAGCTCGAAAAGACGCTTCACGAACTCCTTGTGAGTACGGGAAATCTTAACAGTAGGCTTCTTGTCGCGGTTAAAGATGCCCACAACATACACCTTGATAATATCTCCAACATTCAGAGTCTCTCCGGGAATCATTTCATTCTTAAAGAAATATATCTCATTCTTGTCGATAAGTACGGTAGCATTTCCGGTATTGGGCTCGATACGGAGCACTGTTGCGGATACTATGTCGTTTTCCTTGCCCTCGAACTGAGCGATGAGCTTGTTCTTTTCAAACTCCTTGATATCGTGTCTGATAGACTGCTTTGCGTTCTGTGCAGCAACCCGTCCGAAACGCGCGGTAGGCATCTTGTAGGGGATAACATCGCCCACCATGCAGTTAGGCTCAATAGTCCTTGCCTCGTCGATGTTTATCTCGTTGATGTAGGTAGGCTCGTCGTCCACGACGTTTCTCATAAAGATAACGTCAAAGACCCGTCTGTCGGGGTCCACATCAATTCTTGCGAACTCCTCGCAGTCAGGATATTCTCTCTTGACAGCCTTAAGGACGCCCTGCTTTATCTTGTCGATAAGCATTTCCATGGGTATCCCGTTCTCCTGGGAAAGCATCTCCAATGATTCAAAAATCTCGTTATCCATTTTTTCTAATTCCTCCTGATAGTTTTTTCGTATGTGCAGATTCCTTGTTACTCATCTATATCATCGAACAGGTCCTCGTCATCGCAGAGCTTGACGAAGGCTGTATCGGAAAGCTTCACCGTAACTGTTTCGTCCTGCTGATTCACGGCGGTCAGCTCATTTTTGTCCCTGTCGAAGGCGGTCATCACAGCGATGAACTCCTTAACGCCGTTCGTTTCCCTGATGTATCTTATTCTTATGGGGCAGTCGATGAACTCCTCGAAATGCTCAGGCCGGCGGAGGGTCCTCCCCAGTCCAGGCGAGCCCACCTCCAGGATATAGCTCTCGTCGATAGGGTCCTTTTCGTCAAGAGCCTTTGACAGCGGTCTTGACAGATTCTCGCAGTCGTCCATTGAGATACCGTCGGGACTGTCGATATACACCCTCAGATAATGGAGAGAGCCTTCCTTTTCAAAGACCACGTCCCAGATAGAAAGCCCCAGCTCATCGGCGATAGGCTTTGCAATTTCGTACACCTTAGCGGCGGTATTTCCGCCCTTTTTTCCGCTCATCGGCAAACCTCCAAACAAACAAGAAAGACCGGATTGCTCCGATCTTTTGACTAATATCTATGCTGTAATTATAGTATAACACATTTTCTCATAAAATGCAAGCTTTTTTTGAAAAAATATTGACGATCGGGACATATTTGTGCATTTTAACAAAAGTTTTTCGAGTTGACAATTAAAAGTAATGATTGAGATTTTTTACATCAGCTGTATTGCTGCTCCCATATCTATTAATCATCGAATAATGTTCGCTGTAAGCTGTCAGCTGCATATCTCTCCGCCGCCCACAACAACATTACCGTCATAGAAAACGCATGCCTGTCCCGGAGCTGCTGCCCGGACCGGCTCATCGAAGACTATCTTCATTCTGCTGTCCGATTCGGGGTATATCAGCGCAGACTGCTCTTTTGCGGAATATCTTGTCTTAGCTGTCACCTTCATTGGCTCTGTGACCTCGGACACGGAAATCAGATTCACGTCCCGCAGCATAAGCTCTGTTTTCATAAGCTCCTCCGAGCTGCCCAGCGTCACCGTATTATCGCGGACATTTTTTTCGGTGACGAATACAGGTCTCCCGAAGGTCACACCCAGCCCGCGGCGCTGTCCTATGGTGTAGTTGATGATGCCGCTGTGAGTGCCGATGACTTTTCCCTCACTGTCGATGAAATTTCCCGTTTTCGGGGCATATCCTGTGAATCGTCCGATAAAATCCGCATAATTTCCGTCAGGGACAAAGCATATATCCTGACTGTCGGGCTTATGGGAATTGACAAGCCCGTATTCCTCAGCAAGCTCGCGGACATGAGCCTTGTCCGTGCCAAACAGCGGAAACAGCGTATGGGCAAGCTGCTCCTGAGTGAGGGTATACAGCACATAGGTCTGGTCCTTTCTGCGGTCTGCGGGCCTCATAAGAAGATATCTCCCCCGTTCAGGGTCAAATCTCACATCGGCGTAATGTCCCGTGGCGATATAGTCAAAGCCCAGCAGCTGTGCCCTTTTCATCATAATATCGAATTTCAGATGCTTATTGCATAAAACGCAGGGATTTGGAGTCTCGCCGCCTATATAGCTTTCCGCAAAGGGAGCCATAACCATTTTCCGAAACTCGGCGGTATAGTTGAAGGTATAGTGCTCGATGCCTATCCTCCTGCATACGCTTTTGGCGTCGTCCACGTCGCTTAAGGAGCAGCAGCCGCCCTCTTCGGGAAAATCCTCTCCCAGATCCTCATTGGTATACAGCCGCATGGTACAGCCGCTGACGTCATATCCGCGGTTTTTCAGGATAAGTGCCGCCGCAGAGCTGTCCACTCCGCCGCTCATGCCCACAAGGACTTTTTTGCTCATATTATCGCTCCTTTTCAGAAAATCGTAAAAATCCGTCTTACCGAAGCAAGACGGATCAAAGTCAAATGTTGAAGCTTAGTGAGGTATGATGCTCAGCAGAACACCTGCCGCAACAGCCGAGCCGATAACGCCTGCAACGTTGGGTCCCATAGCGTTCATAAGCAGGAAGTTTGTGGGGTCATACTCAGCGCCCACCTTCTGGGAGATACGTGCAGCCATAGGCACCGCAGATACACCTGCAGAACCGATAAGGGGATTTACCTTGCCCTTTGTGACAACGTACATGATCTTACCGAAGAGCACGCCACATGCAGTTCCGAGGCAGAATGCAACTACGCCGAGAAGGATCACCTTTAAGAAAGCCATGCTGATTACCTTGTCGGCTGTGGTGGTAGCACCTACGGAAACACCGAGAAGGATAGTTATAATGTTCATAAGCTCGTTCTGAGCAGTCTTTACCAGTCTCTCACAGACACCGCTCTCCTTAAGTAGATTGCCCAGCATAAGCATGCCGACCAGTGTGGTAGCATCGGGAACGAGAAGCGCGATGACGATAGTTACGAGAATGGGGAAGATTATCTTTTCCGTCTTGGAAACGGGACGAAGAGAATCCATTCTTACAAGGCGTTCCTTCTGAGTGGTGAGCGCCTTCATGATAGGCGGCTGGATAACAGGAACCAGCGCCATGTAGGTATACGCAGCAAGTGCGATTGTACCTGTATCAACGGAGAAGCCTCCGCCGTTTAACAGCTGGCTGGACACGAAGATAGATGTAGGACCGTCCGCACCACCGATGATAGCGATAGAACCTGCCTCACGGTCAGAGAAGCCCAGAAGAGCAGCTCCTACGAAGGTGAAGAAGATACCGCCCTGTGCAGCAGCTCCCAGCAGGAAGCTCTTGGGGTTTGCGATAAGGGGAGCAAAGTCTGTCATACAGCCGATGCCGAGGAATATCAGCGGCGGGAATATCTCAAACTTGACGCCTATGTAAAATACGTCCAATAGTCCGCCCTTTTTGAATATGTCACCGAGGGCGATATCGGTACCCTCGAAAAGCTCGGGATGATACAGATTAGAATTCGGAAGGTTTGTCAGCAGCATACCGAATGCTATCGGCAGGAGCAGAAGGGGTTCAAACTGTTTCTTGATTGCAAGATACATAAACACAAAGGAAATAAGGATCATTACTCCCTGCTGCCATGTAAGATTTGCAAGACCTGACTCTTCAGCCAGCGTACCCAATGTTTCTAAAAAATACTCTAACATCTATAGATTTCCTTTCTCTCAGTTTTCCTGCAAAATCAGAATGGTCTTGTGTTTTCGGCAGCGCCTGCATTGCCCCATACACCTCTGCGGGAGCCTGAGCTACGCTTTATGCCTGTAAGCTTAAAGGTCTTTCCCGATTCTGCGCCCATTGCCGCCACAGCAGCTGCGATAACAGCCACCACCTCGTCGCTGATACCGTCCTCAACAACGGGAGCAGGCGTAGGAGCAGGCGCAACAGGTGCAGCCTTAAGCTCTTCCTTAGGTGCGGGAGCCTTTTTCTTTGCTCCGTTCACTGCTTTAAAGACCTTATCCATGAGCCATACGAACAGGATCAGAAGAACCAGTGCAAGGAATACGATAGATAATCCGGAAAGAACGACCGAACCTACATATGTTCCGTCCATCTGCATATTATTTACAACTCCTTTTACATAATTTGTATATTTTCTGCGTAATATGAAAAACAATTCAAATTACACCATTCTATAATATTATACCTCATTTTTCAAGAAATTGCAATAACTATTCGGAATTTATTTTGACAATTTATAAAATATATTTTGAAATTTATATTAACACACGCCGTGAACATCGAGACTGCGGCAGCACCTCTGACATTAACAGATTATTCACACATATGAGGTGAAAGTATTGTATAATATTTCTGACCAAAGCATCACATATCACAGGAGGTATATCATGGAAGACAATATCACACTAATTGAAAAGCTTCTGGACAAGCTCGTTGACTATCTGCCCACTTTAGGCTCAGCAGCGCTGCTTCTGCTCATCGGACTTATCGTCAAGAAGATTGTGCTGTCCATTCTAAACAAGGGGCTGGAAAGAAGCCGACTCGACAAGACCATTCACGGCTTTGTCAGGTCTGCGACGGATATCCTTATCACTATACTTATCATTATAATAGTGCTCTCCACGATGGGCATTCCCATGACGTCTATAATCGCCGTGCTCAGCACCGCAGGACTTGCTATCGGCCTTGCCCTCCAGAACAGCCTTTCAAACGTGGCGGGGGGATTCATCATTCTCTTCTCCCACCCCTTCAAAGCAGGAGACTATATTTCCGCAGCAGGCGTGGAGGGAACTGTTGAGGAGATCACTGTCATCAACACTAAGATAACCACCATTGACAACAAGGCGGTATATATTCCTAACGGCACCCTTGCGGGAGCCACTGTCACAAATTACACCGGAGAAGGGCTCCGCCGTGTGGACCTGACCTTTTCCGTTTCCTACGAGGACGACTCGCAGAAAGCAGTCGCAGTTATCGCGGAGGTTTGCAAAAATCATCCGAAGATACTTTCAGACCCTGCGCCCTTTGTCAGAGTCATCGCCCTGGGCTCAAGCTCCGTTGATATAGTGTCCCGCAGCTGGGTAAGCTCCGCCGACTATTGGGACGTATACTTTGACCTCGTGGAGCAGGTGAAAGCTGCCCTTGACGAAAACCACATCACCATACCTTATAACCACATTAACGTCCACAGCATCAAGGACTGATTGAATTAGCACTCTATATCATCATCTGTTAGCACTCTTCATGCAAGAGTGCTAATTTTCATCTCATTTTCACAGTAACGTAATTTTTTCACCATATAAGGGCATTATTATATAGACATAAAGAAAAAGAAAGGGTGTTACCGATGGAGAACATATCATCAGAAGCACAACTTACAGCAACAAAATAATTAAAATGTTGGAGGAATCATTATGTTTGGACTTACACCTTATGAAAGACAATTTTTCGCACCGTTCTTCGGAGACTTTGAAAAGGCTTCAAATTCTCCCGGACTCCCCGGCTTCAAGACCGACATCAAGGACACCGGCGACAACTACGTTATCGAGGCCGAGCTTCCGGGATTTAGAAAAGAGGACATCAAGATCGACATCAACGGCGACAGCATGACTATCTGCGCAGAAAACACCAAAACCACCGAGGAAAAGGACGACAGCAGCTATATTCGCCGTGAGCGCACCTTCGGCTCTGTGGCACGCACCTTCGATATCAGCGAGATACGCTCCGCAGACATCACAGCTGCTTTTGAGAACGGTATTCTTACCCTTACCCTTCCCAAGAAGCAGGCTTCAGCTCCCGCTAACCGCAGACTTGAGATCAAGTGACCTCATCTACGACAAAATAGATATTCATAATTTTTAAGGAGGAATTTATATGTTTGGACTTATGCCTTATGAGAAAAAGTTTTTCGATCCGTTCTTCGGTGACTTTGACAAAGCATTTAATTCGTCCGCACTGCCCGGCTTCAAAACCGACGTAAAGGATACGGGCGACAGCTACATCATTGAATCCGAGCTTCCCGGCTTCAAAAAGGAGGACATCAAGATCGACATCAACGGCGACGTAATGACCATCTCAGCGGAAACCACCCGCACC
>CAMEYZ010000123.1 GCA_945947715.1 uncultured Clostridia bacterium
AGCTGCTATCACAAAGTATCTCGCTCTTAAGGGTCAGGCACAGTTCGGGGACTATACTAACATCGATAAGGCTCCTGAGGAGAGAGAAAGAGGTATCACAATCAACACCGCTCACGTTGAGTATGAGACTGACAACCGTCACTATGCTCACGTTGACTGCCCGGGCCACGCTGACTATGTTAAGAACATGATCACCGGTGCTGCTCAGATGGACGGCGCTATCCTCGTTGTTGCTGCAACAGATGGTCCTATGGCTCAGACTAAGGAGCACCTTCTCCTTGCTCGTCAGGTAGGCGTTCCTTCTATCGTTGTTTTCATGAACAAGGTTGACCAGGTAGACGACGAAGAGCTTCTTGAACTCGTTGAAATGGATATCCGCGAGACACTCGATAAGTATGACTTCCCCGGCGATGATACTCCTATCATCAAGGGTTCTGCTTATCAGGCTCTTACTTCCGAGTCCAAGGATCCCGAGGCTCCCGAGTATGCTTGCATCAAGGAGCTCATGGACGCTGTTGACTCCTTCATTCCTACTCCCGCTCGTAACGACGACCTTCCTTTCCTTATGCCTGTTGAGGACGTATTCACCATCACAGGCCGTGGTACAGTTGCTACAGGTAGAGTAGAAAGAGGAAAGCTTAACCTCAACGATACTGTTGAGATCGTTGGTCTTACTGACGAGAAGAAGTCCACTGTTGTTACAGGTATCGAGATGTTCAGAAAGCTCCTCGACTTTGCTGAGGCAGGCGATAACATCGGTGCTCTGCTCCGTGGTATCGACAGAAAGGGCATCGAAAGAGGACAGGTTCTCTGCAAGCCCGGTTCTATTCATCCCCACACTAAGTTCGCAGGACAGGTTTACGTTCTGAAGAAGGAAGAGGGCGGACGTCATACTCCTTTCTTCAACAACTACAGACCTCAGTTCTATTTCAGAACAACTGACGTTACAGGCGTTATCACTCTTCCTGCTGATAAGGAAATGTGCATGCCTGGCGATAACGTTTCTATCGACGTTGAGCTCATCACTCCTATCGCTATCGAAGAGGGACTCCGCTTCGCTATCCGTGAGGGTGGACGTACAGTAGGTTCAGGCGTTGTTACTAAGATCAACGAATAATCTTACTGAATAAACGATTTTTAAGAAGCAAGAGGCAGTTTAGCTGCTCCTTGCTTCTTTTTTCGTCTGACAGCAAAAAAGGACCCGAAGCTTAGGCCTCGGGTCCTTTTAAGTATTATCGATCGGATAATTATTCTGCTGCAGGAGCTGATACGGGGCAGGTATCTGCACAGGTACCGCAGTCAATGCAGGTAGCAGGATCGATCTGGTACTGGGTATCACCCTGGAAAATTGCGCTTACAGGACATGCGTCTGCACATGCGCCGCAGCTGATGCAAGCGTCAGAAATTTTGTATGCCATTATTAGGACACCTCCATTTAGTATTAGAACATAGCATTGTTCATAACTCTATTATATCATATCTTTCATAAAAAGCAAGACCAAATTGTAAATTTTCTGTTTTTTCAATAAATTTCTAATAAACACTTGAAATTTTGTTTCAAATCAGTTACAATATAATTGTAGCGCTTTTTGTAAAAAGCAGAAGAATTATATGTGAAATGAGAGGGATATTAATATGAAACGGATATGCTTTTCGTCTTCATATTCGCTTTGTGCGGCTGCAGCTTCATGCAGACGTTCTGCCGTTGTACCCTCTTATACGCTGTGGCATAGCCGCAGTTTTTTTATTCCATGCTTTTGCGCATGACTTTGACTTGTGAAACGGAGGATTTATTATGTCAAAGAAGGTTGCTGTTATTATGGGCAGCGACAGCGATTTCCCTGTTGTTAAGGACGCTGTCAAGGAACTTAAAAATTACGGGGTGGAGTATGAGGTACATGTGATGTCTGCTCACCGCACTCCTGAGCTGGCTGCCGATTTTGCTAAGAATGCCAAGGCAAACGGCTTCGGTGTTATCATCTGCGCCGCAGGTATGGCGGCTCATCTGGCAGGAGTTATTGCGGGTAATACCACGCTCCCTGTTATCGGTATTCCCATAAAGTCTACATTCGACGGACTGGACGCTCTTCTTGCTACCGTTATGATGCCCTCGGGTATCCCTGTTGCTACCGTTGCGGTAAATGGTGCTAAGAATGCTGCAGTTCTTGCAATTCAGATGCTCGCTCTCTCCGACGATGCCCTCGCTGAAAAGCTGGAGGAGTCTAAGAAAAAAATGATCGAGGGCGTTATCGAAAAGGATAAGGCTATGCAGAAAATGGTCGAGGAATTATAATTTTGTCTGTTAATAAAATCTATATACATTAATTAATATTTTTGGAGGAATCTATCATGGCTAACTATGAGAAAAAGGAACAGCTCTACGAGGGCAAGGCTAAAAAGGTTTTCGCAACTAATGACCCCGATATCGTTATCGTTGACTACAAGGACGATGCTACCGCTTTTAACGGCGAAAAGAAGGGTACTATCCGCGGCAAGGGCGTTGTTAACAACAAGATGACTAACTACATGTTTAAGCTCCTTGAAAAGGAAGGCATCCCTACTCATCTTATCGAAGAGCTCTCCGACAGAGAGACCGCTGTTAAGAAGGTGGAGATCGTTCCCCTCGAAGTTATCGTAAGAAACGTTGCTGCTGGAAGCTTCTCCAAGAAGCTCGGTATCGCTGAGGGTACTCCCTTAAAGCAGCCTACTCTTGAGTTCTCCTACAAGAACGACGATCTGGGCGACCCCTTTATCAACGATTACTATGCTCTCGGTCTCGGTCTCGCTACCAAGGAGGAGATTGCTGATATCACCAAGTATGCTTTCGCAGTTAACGACTTTATGATTAAGTTCTTTAAGGAGCATAACATCGACCTTATCGACTTTAAGATCGAATTCGGTAGATTCCATGGCAAGATTCTTCTCGCTGATGAGATCTCTCCTGATACCTGCCGCTTCTGGGACAGCACAACTCACGAGAAGCTGGACAAGGACCGCTTCCGCAGAGATATGGGCGGCGTAGAAGAGGCTTATCAGGAAATGATGAAGAGAATCTTCGGAGAATAATCAAGATTATTATGAGCGGACGGACTTCTCTCTCTGACGTGCGCTCGGAAAGGTATTTCATAATATGGGTGGATTTTTTGGAGCAGCATCTCACAACGACTGCATCAGCGACGTGTTTTTCGGCACGGATTATCACTCGCATCTCGGAACAAGAAGGGGAGGTATGACCGCATATTCTCCTGAGCTGGGCTTTCAGCGCAGTATTCACAGGATAGAAAACTCTCCCTTCCGTACAAAGTTTGAAAACGACGTTGAGGAAATGCGGGGAAATCTCTGCATAGGTTGTATCAGCGATTCTGACCCCCAGCCTATCCTTGTGCGTTCCAAGCTGGGACTTTATGCTATCTGCACGGTGGGCATCATCACCAACGCCGAGGAGCTGGCAAAGGAGATACTTGACAGCTGCTCCGAAAGCTTTGAGGTCATGAGCAGCGGAAGCGTTAATACAAGCTCTCTTATCGGCGCGCTTATCGCACAGAAGCCGACCATTACTGAGGGCATCAAGTACGCTCAGAGCAAAATAAAGGGCTCTATGTCCCTGCTTATCCTGGACAAGGAGGGCATCATCGCTGCAAGGGACAGGTATGGCAGACTTCCTATCATCATAGGACAGCGCAGCGACGGCTTCTGCCTTTCCTTTGAGTCCTTCGCCTTCCAGAAGCTGGGCTATAAGACCTACAGGGAGCTGCTCCCCGGCGAGATTGTCCGTATCACGCCAGACAGCGCTGAGGTACTTTCTCCCGGTGAGAATGAAATGCGGATATGCTCCTTCCTGTGGACCTATTACGGCTATCCTAACTCCGTTTACGAGGGCGTTACCGTCGAGACCATGCGTACCCGCAACGGCGAGATAATGGCTGAGCATGACATCAAAAACGGTACTCTTCCTGATGTGGATTATATCTGCGGCGTGCCCGATTCGGGAATACCACATGCTATCGGCTATGCTAACCGCAGCGGTATTCCATTCGCAAGACCCTTTATCAAATATACTCCCACATGGCCCAGAAGCTTTATGCCTACCAGCCAGTCTATGCGAAACAAGGTCGCTAAGATGAAGCTTATCCCTGTGCATGAGCTTATCGAGGGAAAGAAGCTGCTTTTCGTGGACGACAGTATCGTAAGAGGTACCCAGATGCGCGAAACCGTTGAATTCCTTTACGACAACGGCGCAAAGGAGGTTCATATGCGCTCTGCCTGTCCGCCTATCATGTACGGCTGCAAGTACCTGAATTTCTCCAGAAGCAACTCCGATCTTGAGCTTATCGCAAGAAAGATAATCGACGAGTTCGAGGGCGCTGAGGGTATGAAATATATCGAGGAATACAGCGACACAAACACAGAGAGAGGTCAGAAGCTCCGCAAGGAGATATGCAGAAGATTAAAGCTCACCTCACTGGAATTCCAGTCCTTGGAGGGAACTGTGAAGGCGATAGGTCTTGATGAATGTAAGCTCTGCACCTACTGCTGGAACGGAAAGGAATGATCTAAAGTGTTCGATAATATCCATGAGGAATGTGGAGTGTTCGGAATCTACAGCCCCGATACCTCCGATGTGGCAATGCAGACCTATCTGGGACTGTATGCCCTCCAGCACCGCGGACAGGAGTCCTGCGGAATTGTTGTCAACGACAGGGGACTTTTTAACTATCATAAGGACTTAGGCCTTGTTCACGAGGTATTCGACAAGGACACCCTCGCAAGACTGGGACAGGGCAATATCGCCGTGGGTCACGTGAGATATTCCACCACGGGAAAGCCTATCCGCTCCAATGCACAGCCGCTGGTGGTGCGCCATATCAAGGGTCCCCTTGCTATCGCTCACAACGGAAACCTTGTCAATGCAAGAGAGCTCCGCATAGAATACGAAAACAAGGGCATGATTTTCCACACCACCAACGATACTGAGGTCATATCCTATGCTATCACCGAGGCGCGCCTCACTTCAAAGTCCATTGAGGACGCTGTGGAGCAGATGATGTACAAAATAAAGGGCGCTTATTCGCTGGTCATCATGTCGCCCAAAAAGCTTATCGCTGCCAGAGACCCCGACGGCTTCCGTCCCCTTTCCCTCGGAAAGCTGGACGACAGCTGGGTGGTTGCCAGCGAGACCTGCGCCTTTGACAGCATCGGCGCTAAGTTTGTCAGGGATATAAAGCCCGGCGAAATAGTGGTCATCGACGAGAATGGCCTTAGGACCATTGAAACTCACTGCGGCAGCAAGGGACATATCTGCGTGTTTGAGTACGTTTATTTCGCAAGGCCCGATTCTGTTATCGAGGGCTCCAGCGTTCATCTGGCACGGCTTAGAGCAGGAAAGTATCTCTGGAGAGAGCACCCCGTTGATGCGGATATCGTTATAGGCGTGCCCGATTCGGGACTTGATGCGGCCCTGGGCTTTGCTCAGGAGAGCGGTATTCCCTATGGCATAGGCTTTATCAAGAACCGCTACATCGGCAGGACCTTTATCCAGCCCAGTCAGGCGGAAAGAACCAATTCCGTGAAGATAAAGCTTAACGCGGTTTCTGACGTGGTAAAGGGCAAGCGGGTCGTTATGATAGACGACAGTATGGTAAGAGGTACGACCTCGGGCAGAGTTGTTAGACTTCTCCGGGAGGCGGGCGCTAAGGAGGTACATGTCAGATTTGCATGTCCGCAGTTTATCGCTCCCTGCTATTTCGGCACGGATATCGACAGCAAGGATAATCTTATCGCCTGCAAGATGACTCTTCCCGAAATATGCGAGCACATCGGCGCGGATACTCTGGGATTTCTTTCAGTGGAAAGCGTCCGGAAGCTGGCGGGCAATTCCGACTGCGGCTTCTGCACGGGCTGCTTTACCGAGAAATATCCCGTTGAGGTCCCCAAGGAGATGCCCAAGGATAAGTTTGAATTTAAAATCGGAGATGTACAACAATAATTTAAGATAATGTATGTATGCGCTTTTCGGGGAGTTGTGTTTCGGAAAGTGCGAAAGGATGGTATATACTGATGAAAAGTTTTTCTGAAAGCTACAAGGAAGCGGGAGTTGACGTTACCGCGGGCTACAAGGCTGTTGAGCTTATGAAGGCTCACGTTGCAAGAACTGCTACAAGCGGCGTTCTTTCTGGTATCGGAGGCTTCGGCGGACTCTTTGAGCTCGATATGACAGGTATCAGCAAGCCCGTACTGGTTTCCGGAACAGACGGAGTAGGAACCAAGATCAAGATTGCATTTCTGCTGGACAAGCATGATACGGTAGGTATTGACTGCGTTGCAATGTGCGTCAACGATGTTATCTGCTGTGGCGCCAAGCCCCAGTTCTTCTTAGATTACATCGCATGCGGAAAGAACTACCCCGAAAAGATTGCACAGATAGTAGCAGGCGTGGCAGAGGGCTGCGTTCAGGCGGAATGTGCCCTTATCGGCGGAGAGACCGCAGAGCACCCCGGTCTTATGCCCGAGGAGGAATACGACCTGGCAGGCTTTACTGTGGGCGTTGTT
>CAMEYZ010000124.1 GCA_945947715.1 uncultured Clostridia bacterium
ATATGCCTTGATGCCGTTTGCTGCCAGTACAGCAGCTGCTTCCTTGGCGAAAACGTCAGATTTGATGCGGCTGTCGTATGCGATAGCGATAGAGGGAGCTGTGAAGGATTCCTTGACATAATCTGCAAGGCCCTGAGTAGCTCTTCTTACTGTGTATATATTCATACGGTATGAGCCTGCACCGATGACGCCTCTCAGACCGCCGGTACCAAATTCGAGGTCACGGTAGAATCTGTCCTTGATAGCTTCATCGTCGTCGGCGATGGACTTAAGCTCCGTCTGCAGGTCGGGGTCGTCCACTGCCTTTTCGCACCAGAGTGCATAAAGTTCCTTTTCGTTCATGAAAATCACCTCATAATTAATTTTGCTGTATTCTTATTTATGCTTCTGAGAATAAAAAACAGTCTCTATTTTATTATATCATATATTTTTTAAAATGCAAATACTTTTTGAGAAAGTTAATAAATTTTTTTGCAAAATTTCGGAAATTGTTGTATTTTATAGAAAACTATGTTATAATATTCCCGAATCGGACTTAAGGAATCGATGATCAAGCCGAAGGCATCGTTTCCGACACTCGAAAACCCGTTACTGAGAGTGTTGTGAAACGATTTGATCAGCGGTTCCTTAGCTCCGCAGAAAAAAATTCAAGGAATGATATAAATTATGTATACAAAGGTAAACAGCTTAGGACTGTTCGGACTTAATGCATTTCCCGTGGACGTTGAGATCGAGGTCAGCAGAGGAACGCCCTGCTTTGATATCGTGGGGCTGGGGGACGTGGTGGTAAAGGAGAGCAGGGAGCGTATAAAAGCGGCGCTCAGAAGCTGCGGGATAACCTTTCCGCTGGCAAGAGTTATTGTAAATCTTGCTCCTGCCGACACAAAAAAAACAGGCAGCATGCACGACCTTGCCATACTTATTTCACTGCTTAAGGTCACAGGCACTATCTCTGATGACCTTTCAAAGACCGCATTCATCGGAGAGGTCGCCTTAAACGGTGATATCCGTCCTGTAAACGGAGTTCTTCCCATGGTCCTCCTTGCGAGGAAGGAGGGCTTTGACAGCGTGTTCGTTCCCGCGGCGAACGCTTATGAAGCCAGCGTGGCAGGGGATATATCGGTATATGGTGCAGAAAATGTCAATGATATCATCCGCCATTTTGACAGAGAGAGCATAATAATTCCCACAGAGCATTATCGTCCGTCTGCTTCGGAGAACCGTTTCGCAGTGGGGGATTTTGCCGATGTCAAGGGTCAGGAGACTGCTAAGCGTGCGCTGGAGTATGCTGCTGCCGGGGGGCATAATATTTTGATGATCGGCTCTCCGGGCTCGGGAAAGTCAATGCTGGCAAAGCGGCTTCCTTCGATACTGCCCGAAATGACCTTCGAGGAATCCATAGAAACTACAAATGTACATTCTATCAGCGGCAATATCTCAAAGGAGCATCCGCTCATCACAACGAGACCCTTTCGCTCGCCGCACCATACCATTTCAGCAGCAGGACTTGCGGGCGGAGGAACTGTTCCTCACCCGGGCGAGATTTCCCTTGCACATAACGGCGTGCTTTTTCTGGACGAGCTGCCCGAATTCAGCCGGCAGACTCTGGAGATACTCCGTCAGCCCCTGGAAGACCAGAGGGTGGTGATATCCCGTTCCTCGGGAACGGCGGAATATCCCTGTTCGTTCATGCTGGTGGGAGCTATGAATCCCTGTCCCTGCGGATATTACGGTCATCCTACGAAAAAATGCACCTGCGGCATAAAAAATGTCCGGAATTATCTTTCAAAGATAAGCGGTCCCCTTTTGGACCGGTTCGATATACATGTGGAGACTGCTCCTGTGGAGTTTGCAAGTCTTCGTTCGGATAAGAAGGAGGAAAGCTCCGCCGCTGTGAGAGAGCGTGTCCAGAAAGCGCGTGAGGTACAGAACAGGCGCTACAGAGGTACGGACATCACCTGTAACGCAAGGATTACTCCCGATAAGCTTCAGGAGTTTTGTCCCCTCACCGACGAGGCGAACGATGCCCTCGGCAAGGTGTTCGAGAGAATGGGGCTTTCAGCCAGAGCTTATGACCGGATTTTAAAGGTGGCAAGGACTATCGCTGATGTAGACGGTGAGGAGGTTATCGGAAAGAAGCACATTGCTCAGGCAGTGCAGTTTAGGAGTCTTGACCGGAAATACTGGGGAAATGATTGACGAATTATGGGAGGAAAAATGAACTATATAAGGCCTGCATCAGCAGCAGATGCTTCGCGTATCGCGGAGATCATCATAACAAATTACCGTATCAATTTTTATCCGTTTTTTAAAAAAGACTCGTATTATTTCGGTGAACTAAATGTTGTTGATATGGCTGATGAATACTGTGAGGGCTCACAGGCATTGCGCTGCAGCTATGTATATGATGACGGTGTGGTAAAGGGAGTTATCCGGGTTTCGGGAAATGAGATAGAAAAGCTCTTTGTTGAGCCGCAGTTTCAAGGTCAGTGGATAGGTGTCAAGTTACTGAGATATGCTGTTGGGGAACTGAATGCCGATGAATTATGGGCACTTGAATACAACACCCGCGGCATTTCATTCTATCAAAGACATGGTTTTGAATTGACCGGTGAAAAAATTATCGAGGACGAATGGGTGCCGTTATTGAAATTGAAAAGAAAAAAGGACTGATTTTTAGAAACGCAAACATAAAACGGGGGAGCATACAATCAAAAGAGCCGTATATATTATCTTGGTCATTACATTGAGCATTATGCTGGCAGCGCCATGTGATTCTGTTTCGGCTGCACAATCAGGCACTGCAGAAAAAACAATGCCGCAAAATATGAAAGCATGGGTATCATTCCCGAGGGCTTTTCATTTTCCGAAGGGGAGTGCTTTAAAAACAGATACGGCGTGTCCTGCTTCAAGGGTGTATGGAAGAATAAGAGTGGGATATGCCTTTACATTGATTCTGCTGACGGATTTATTATTGACTGTTTCATAGGATCATACGAGAAAAACAAATACTGCGAAAACGGTATATCCTACGAACCTGACAGCAGCTTTCCCACTGCTGATGATATCATATCTCCCGACGAAGCGGGTATGGCATATGTGTACAAGGTTCAGGGCATGCCCGTTATTTTAGGCTATCGCTATGACGGAAATAGTGGAACTGTAGCTCCGTTTTATTACAGTGAAGTGTATCAGGAAACAGCCGTTGATGCGAAAACAGGCACAGAGAAGTTTCCTTATTTCCGCGGTTTTTATTATCAGACGGCTCAAACGATTCTTTGGGAGCAGGGAAAAGGATTACCGTCTGACATCAAACAAGAATGGCGTTCTGGAATTTGTCCGTTATATCAACGACATTCCTTTTTATGACGATACTGTCCATATTGTGCTTGATACCAACGGCAATGTCGCGAAATTTGATTATAATACAGACCTCCCAAGAAAAGGGATAAAGATAAAAACGGGAAAGATAGTCAACGAGAAAGACGCAGTCAGAAATTTCTATGAGCTTTATCCGCCCGAGCTTGTATATATAGCAGATATTGATGAAAATGGAAAATCTGAGATTAGTCTCTGTTATTTGTTTAATGATAATGACAGGTTCACAGGGTATTGTAGGATATCCCCAACTCTTCACTTGCATTTTTACAGCCTTTTTCCTCTACGAGTTTTAAGGCTTCCTCTTTGTATTCTCGGTCATATTGCTTTGCCTGTCCCATTATTGACACTCTCCTTTTTCTTCTATTATATTTTGGTG
Source organism: uncultured Clostridia bacterium (assembly GCA_945947715.1). Lineage (GTDB taxonomy): Bacteria > Bacillota > Clostridia > Oscillospirales > Ruminococcaceae > RGIG4694. Next base: position 3,758 of record CAMEYZ010000124.1, read on the forward strand.
GCGGGTTTGTGTCAAGTTTTATTATACTACATCAAAGCGTATGACGGAAGAGTGTTCAGCTGCAAAACGGACGGGAGTGGTCTTGAAGAGCTGTGACGCTCATATGTAACTCACAGCACCATGACCAACGTCCCCGCAGCAATAAGCACCATTCCGATGACCGACTTCACAGTCAGGCTCTCATGGAGGAAAATAAAAGCAAGGATAAGCGTAAGCACGACGCTGAGCTTGTCTATGGGCACTACCTTCGATATGTCCCCAAGCTGTATCGCCTTGTAGTAGCACAGCCAGGAGGCTCCTGTGGCAAGCCCCGACAGTATCAGAAACAGCCAGCTTTTTCCGCTTATCTGAGCTACCCCGTGCTGTTCGCCGGTGATGAAAACCATGAGCCACGCCATGGCTACAACGACTATCGTTCTTATCGCTGTTGCAAGATTTGAATTTACTCCGTCTATACCCACCTTTGCAAGTATCGACGTGAGCGCGGCAAACACTGCCGAAAGTATCGCAAAAATCAGCCACATAAAGCTTTTCTCCTTTTTCATGATAAGTCACCTCATATTATGGAGATTATAATACATAAATATATACATTGCCATTATATACTGTAAATTTTTTTCGGATTCGGATATGGATATCATATCCGATTTTTTTATTCAAGTCCCCGGATAAGACAAATTTCTCTCGTGAGGAAGGCTATAATGAAAATAATCGACCTGTTTGAAAAAGAAAGGACTGATAAAAATGATCAAGGAGAAAAAAACGGATAATAGGGAAAATGAGGGCTTAGATTACACCATAAAAAAACACAAGCCCGTCAGGGACAGCTATTCTGTGGCAGCAGAGCTTTCAGAAATGTCCGCCCTATGGGAAAAGGGCACTGTCCGCTTTGCGGCTGCGGCGGCAGGAGCCTTTCTGCTCACCAAGGCTGATATCGGCGGGATACATTCTCCGATGGCGGTGTCCTTCTGTGCTGTGCTGGGTGCAGGCGGAAATGCTGCGGCGATTCCGGGAATGCTGCTTTCCTGCATACTGTTCGGGACCCTGGCCGAGAATATTACAGAGCTGGCGGCGGCTTTGTTCATGCTTATCGTGAAGCTGTTCACCTCACACAGATTTTCCGTCAAGGGCGGGACGATATTTTCCTCAGCCACATATTTCGGCTTTGGCGTACTATATCTGCTCTACTGCGGATTTACCGTTTCTGCACTTGCAGCGGTGATATTCCGCACGGCAGTATGCGGCTCGGCAGCGTACATATTCGGAAGAGCAGCATCTGTTCCATACGGCGACAACAAGGCTGCAGACCCTGTGCCTGCATTTATCTGCGGGATTATTTTCGCCTCAGCGCTCTGCGGCATCAACGTGTATCTTTTCAACCTCGGCAGGATAGCAGTTATAATCGCTTCGGCTGTTTTTGCGAAAAAATACGGCTGCTGCGGAGGAGCTGCTGCAGGTGCCGCAGGAGCTGCTGCCATGATACTCTGCGACAGCTATTTTTCCCGGTCGGCAGTATTTATCGTCATAGCTGCGCTGTCGGCGGGACTGTCCGCTCACAGGGGACGCCTTGCGGTAAGTCTGACGCTGATATTCACTTCCCTTGTGCTTACGGTGATTGTGGGCATACCTTCGGGAGCGGCAGAATATGTGGCGGATTCGGCCCTTGCGGGGCTGTTGTACTTTATCATTCCCGAAAGGCTGTACAGCCCCTGCATCGACAAAATGGACAGACAGGACAGGGGAGAAAGCCGCCACATCGACGCAAGATTGAAATTCTCCGCGGCAGTGCTTGAAGAGGTGGGCTCGGATATCGCTGCGGCAAGAAGGATATACGATGGCAAGGAGTGCGAGCATGACATCGCCGCAGCTGTGCGGATAAAGGTCTGCTCCAAATGTCACAGTGGAGAATATGCGGGCTGCGACGAATGTTCCGCCGCTTCGGAGGACAGAGCAGATAATTCTCCGCTGGAAAACGCGGCGAGGATAGTTTTGAGAAAGGGCATACTGACCGAAAAGGAGCTGCCCACAAGACTGACCCGCTGCACACGCAAAACTGAGCTGATAAAATGCTTTAACCGTGAGGTCCTGACCGAAGAGCGCAGAAGATATTCTGAAAGGCTTTCGGGCGGGATATGCGCTGCCTCGCTGGAGCAGCTCAAGGCTCAGCGGCTCGCATATGAAAACATGGGCAGCGGCGGACTGCGCTACAACGGGCGGCTGTCGGTCATCGCCTCGGACGCTCTGCGTTCCTTTGAGATAGGCGTAAAATCGGCGGCAGTGTATTTCGACCGCAGCGGAAGAGCCTATGCTGAGGCTTTTATCACCGATTCGGACAATATCCCCTTCGACGATATGACCGACAGGCTATCATCGGTCACGGGAATGGCGCTGGATATCCCTCTTATCGAAAAGGCGGAGGGGGAAAAGAATATCCTCCGTTGTCGCTGGTGCAGAGTCCCCGAGCTTATTGCCGACGTGGGGATACGCTCTGCGGCGGGTGGCAGGGAAAAATCCGGAGATTATGCGGAGTATTTTTCCGATGGCTTCGGCAGAATTTATATTATCCTTGCGGACGGTATGGGCAGCGGTCAGCGTGCTGCTGAGGAAAGCTGCATGGCGGTATCGGTGATAAAACGGTTCATCCGTTCGGGCGCAGGTGTGGAAGCAGCTGTCTATTATGCAAATCTGCTGTTGGCGGGGGTGTCCTCCGATGAGATATTCACCACTGCGGATATCATGGAGCTTGACAGCTATTCGGGCAAATGCACCTTTTACAAGCAGGG
>CAMEYZ010000125.1 GCA_945947715.1 uncultured Clostridia bacterium
CATGATACGAAGCACCTTGCGGTCGATATTCATTCCCGCATACAGCAGATACTGCAGCCGCTCCCTGTCATTTTCAACGGTGAAAAATCCGCTGTCATAGGCCTCCTGTATCTTGTGGATAATGAGCCACTGGAGCTCGTCGGACAGGAAGGTGTAGGTGTTCACATTTGAAGCTTTCAGCTTTTCGGCAAATATGCGATGTCCGTCGTGATAGGGGTCATACTGTCTGAAATAGTCAGTAGGCTCCTTATAGCCGGGAGCCTTCACGGTGACGAGCGTATCGGGAGTGAGCTTATCCTCGATGCCCTCCCAGTAAGCCTTGATATCACCATCAGCAACGCCGCTTATCTTCGCAAACAGCGTGGGGACCACTGCCCTGCTGCCCTTGACCTGAAAGCCAGGACGGAATCTTGCGGGCTGATTCCAGAGGATATCTATTTCATCATAGGTAGTTTTAAGTGTAGTAGCCTCCATATCCGAGAACTGGAAATCCCTGAACATGGTATCTCCGCCGTAAAGAAGGGTATCAAGCTCCCTTTCGGCGCTATAAGCCGCAGTAGCGACCTTTGCCTTGACCTCCTTTTCGGGATATGGCATTATCTCCTTGGAATTTGGCAGCTCAAATATCTGCATGCGAGAGTTTCTGTTCTCGTCCGTCAGGAGCTGCAGACAGGACTTATCTGGTGATATAAAGATTACGTCCATACCGCTGCAGGACAGCAGATACAAAAGCATAAGCTCTGCGCTGCGTATCTTCCCGTAATACAGGAATACCGGTATTTCCTTGACCTTATTCTTGAAATCAGCGGCGCCATACACTCTGTTGAAGCGGCAGCCTAAGATGATGCCCGTATTATAGAGCTTGCTTAAGGGTTCATCGGGCAAGGACTCCAGGATATTTTTCATAGCGCTCCTTGCAGCCTCTGTACGGACAGGGTCGCTGTTTACGGATATCCCCGCGCAGATTCCGCTGATAAGAGCAGTCTTGTTGCCGCGGTCAACATTTCCGAATCTTGCTACCTCCGCGGGGGTGGGATTTGAGAACTCCGAGTCCTTGAAAACCAAGGTTTTCGGCGATTTCGCCAGAGTATCGCGCAGATTGTACAATAGGTTATTATATGTATCATCATTATCATAACCTACGAGAGCGCAGTAATACACGGGAATAAGTTCATCAGCGGTAAAATGACCGCCCCGCGATCTTAGTCTGTCAGCGTGGCCTTCGGAGTAATCTCTTATAAGCTCCGAAACGTCGGCAGTTATAGTCTGAACGGCTCTGTTTCCCGTTGAAAAGCCTTCAAAATTCATATATAATATCTCCAATTAAGCAGAAAATCATCATACTTATATTATACATTATATCATCAAATATGTCAAGGGATTATTTTTCGGGTCGGATTATAAAATGATTAGAATTATTATCACTCATCATCGCTTTTATATTCAAGGATATCTCCCGGAGTGCAGTCCAGTACACGGCAGATAGCATCAAGAGTGGAAAATCTTATCGCCTTTATCTTGCCTGTCTTCATATTAGAAAGATTAACGTTGGAAATGCCCACCTTTTCCGACAGTTCGTTGAGGGACATCTTCCTGTCCGCCATAACGCGGTCAAGCCTTAGTATTATCATAAGCCCCTCCTTAAAGAGTCTCGTCCGATTCCTGCTGCAGCTCGCAGCCGTATCTGAAAACAAGGGAAACACAGTACAATATAAGTCTCGCCATAATACCAAAGCCCATAGGCATTCCCGATATGTAGCCTTCTCCCTGGGCTATGGAAGAGCCTATTGCCACAGCCGTTTCCATAAGCTCCTCGAATATGAGAGCCAGTCCCATATTGCGTATCCTTATGCCATTTATTTCGGTAAAGGGGCTTTCGTCCGTTTTCATACTTTTCAGCAGTCTGTATGCAGAGACGGTGAAAAACACTATCAGAGCAATGGCAGTTATCGGAACTATCACATCAATAAGAACGCCGTTGGATTCGGTTTCATTCTCCACCCCGTTCAGCCCGTCAATAAATCCCTTCATAAATGCTGCTCCAAAGCTTCCGTACACAAATACTGCCATGTATATGATAAGCACAACAGAAGCGACTGCGCTCATTCTGCGTATCTTTTCCTTTGATGATATATTCTTTTTCATATTTTTCGCTCCATAAATTTTTATAAGGGATACTCTGCTTCTCGGTTATTTATCAGAGTATCCCTTATATATTGTAACATTTTTTATTGTGAAATGCAAGAATTTCTGTAATAATTCTCCCCATGCCTTTTGGGGAACACCTTTATCATATAAACCAACGCCACCGCAAGGATTACAGCGTTGATAAGCAGCCACCACCAGCTGCCGAGAACAAAGCCATTCACCTCTCTGTAGCAGGGCTCACCGAACAGCGTGATATCCTCAAAGGGGATATAGCACAGGGAATTGTTTATCAGATGAGGAATTATCGAATAGAGGATATTCCCCGTTCTGCAGTATATCCACATGAACAGCACGCCTGTGAAAAATACGTTGATAAAGCCCTGTATGTTATACATATGAACTGCTCCGAAAACAAGTCCGTTTGCAATGCAGACTATCCACATGGGATATGTACCCTTTGAAAGCTCAGCTCCGCCGTATCTGAAAATGATCTCCTCAAATATGGGCGCGCAGATGACGCTTGATATCACTCCCAAGACGCCATCAAAGCTTGCGCTGTTTGGCTCGATCTCCATAAAATTCGACAGTACCAGTCCGTCAAGAGTGTCGAAAAGCTCGTTGAAGCTCCATTTCAGCAGGAATATCATTATAGGCAGCAGAATATCGAAGTCCCTGAAGCTGACCGTCTGCCAAAAGCGCTTTCCCGTGTTCTTTTTCACCGATGAGCAGATTACAAGCGCCGACATAAGCTTCGCAAAATCAACGATGATATAGCCTACCTGCACGGGGATAATTTCCGGAGCATACTCCTCTCCCCTGATGCCCTCAACGATTCCAAGAACAACATACGGCACAGCCATAAACCCGAAAAGAACCACAAATGCCCCTGCAAGCCCCAGTATCGGGGAAGCATAGCGTTTTACCTTTTCCTTCATAACAAGTCCTCCAAATAATACTATTTAGTGCACTGTTATGAGTATATCACATCATTTCATGTTTGTCAATATAATATTTAACGATAAACATTAAATATTATATGATTTAGATAAAATTTGCCCTGTCATTATATCGGAATTATACAAAGTGATATAAGGGACCGTTTCCCTTTCCGAGGTCAAGTCCTGCCTCTATTGCTCTTGTGATATAAGCCTTGGCGTTTTTCACGCTTTCCTCCATTGAAAGGCCCTGTGCCAATCCACAGGCTATGGCAGATGATAACGTACAGCCTGTACCATGGGTGTTGGAGCTAATTATCCTGTCGGTTTCAAAAAGGGTGAATTTTCCTCCGTAATACAGCAGATCGGCAGCCTTTCCCTCAAGATGTCCTCCCTTGACGAGAACTCCCCCTCTTACCCTTTCAGACAGCATTTCTGCCGCTTTTTTCATGTTCCCTATATCCTTCACGGAAATGCCGGTAAGCGCCTCTGCTTCGGGGAGATTTGGAGTTATCAGGTCGGACAGGGGAAATATCTGCTCTGTGAGTATCCTTTGTGCGTCCTCTGAAAGCAGTCGCCTTCCACTGGTGGAAATAAGCACAGTATCGGTCACAACATTCCGCGCATTATACTTTTTCAGTGCCTGTGCGATGACCTCGGCATTTTCCGCAGAATATATCATGCCTATCTTCACAGCATCAGGAAATATATCCTCAAAGACAGCGGCAAGCTGTTTCTCGAGAAAATCGGCCGGAGTGCCCAGAATATCCGATACACCCATAGTATTCTGAGCAGTCAGCGCAGTTATCGCCGTTTGGGCATATAAATTAAAGGCGGAGATCGTTTTAATATCCGCCTGAATCCCTGCTCCGCCGCTGCTGTCCGAGCCTGCGACGGAGAGTACCTTATTCATTTTCATTTTATCATTTCCTCCGCAAGTGCCTTAAGCTCCGCTGCCGCCGATGTGATATCCGCAGCGCCGAATATGGCGGAGACCCCAGCTGCGCCGCATATTCCCGTCCCTTTAAGCGTAAGAATATTATCGCGGTTTATCCCTCCGATAGCGCATACGGGGATATTCACGGCACTTACTATGCTTTTCAGAGTATCAGATGTCATCGGAACAGCTTCTGGCTTTGCTCCCGAGGGAAACATTGCTCCGCTTCCAAGATAATCCGCGCCCTCAGCTTCGGCTTTCAGCGCCTGCTCAACTGTTTTTGCGGTAGCTCCGATGATGCTGTCCTTTCCCAGAAGCTTCCTCGCTTCACGAATGCTGCCGTCTGACTGCCCCAGATGAACACCGTCCGCTCCCGATTCGAGAGCTATCTGTACACTGTCGTTGATTATCAGCGGAACGCCGTATTTATGACATATCTCCTTTGTGCTTATCGCACGACTGAGCAGCTCATCATGGGAGAGCCTTTTCTCGCGGAGCTGTATCATAGTAGCGCCGCCTCTGACAGCCGCTTCCACCGACTCTTCAAAGAAATCGGAGTATCGGCTGTCGGTAACGGCATATAATAACAAATATTTACTGTTCATATTACTTTTCCGTGCAGAACTTGACTTCCTTGCCCTCTAAAATCATGTTGGTGGTGCGGACTGCGCACATCTTGCCGCACATGGAGCAGGTATGTCTGTCCTCGGGGGGAGTGGACTCGAAATAGGACTTCGCCTTGTCGGGGTCGATGCATATCTTGAACATCTCGTCCCAGTCCACCTTATGACGGGCTTCTGCCATTTTGTTGTCAAGGTCTCTTGCGTGAGGAACTCCCTTTGCGATATCTGCGGCATGAGCTGCTATCTTGCTTGCCATGATGCCCTCCTTGACGTCGTTTACGTCGGGCAGACGAAGATGCTCCGCAGGTGTTACATAGCAGAGGAAATCTGCTCCGCTTGCTGCTGCGATAGCTCCGCCGATAGCAGAGGTGATATGGTCATAGCCGGGAGCAATATCCGTAACGAGAGGCCCTAAAACATAGAAGGGCGCATTGTGGCAGAGTCTCTTCTGAAGCTGCATATTTGCGGCTATCTCATTCATTGCCATGTGACCGGGACCCTCAACCATTACCTGAACGTCCTTGTCCCATGCGCGCTTTGTCAGATTGCCCAGCTCGATAAGCTCGGATATCTGTCCTGCGTCGGTGCTGTCGTCGATACAGCCGGGACGAAGCGCATCGCCTAAGCTAATCGTAACATCGTATTCGCGAAGTATTTCAAGCACCTCGTCGTAATGCTCATAGAAGGGATTCTCATTGCCGGTCATTGCCATCCATGCGAAAAGCAGTGAGCCGCCTCTGGAAACGATGTTCATTTTTCTGCCCTCGCGGCGGAAGGCCTCCACTGCACGGCGATTGATGCCCGCGTGGATAGTCATGAAGTCCACGCCCTCCTCGGCATGAGCTCTTACGACCCGGAGGAAATCCTCAGCAGTTATTTCAAGAAGGTCCTTTTCAAGATAGCCGATAGCATCGTACATGGGAACAGTGCCTATCATCGCAGGAGACTTTGCGATAAGCTCTCTGCGGAAGGTGTTGGTCTTGCCGTAATTGGACAGGTCCATGATAGCCTCCGCGCCGAATTTTATCGCCATATCCACCTTTTCCATTTCCATGGAGTAATCCTTGCAGTCGCCGGAAATGCCAAGGTTTACGTTTATCTTGGTGCGAAGTCCTCCGCCTATTCCCTCAGCGGAAAGGGACGTATGATTGACGTTTGCGGGGATAGCCACCTGTCCGCAGGCAACCAGGTCACGTATCTCCTCAGGGGTCTTGTATTCCTTTTCGGCAACGGTCTTCATTTCGGGAGTAATGATCCCCTTTTTAGCCGCTTCCATCTGTGTTTTGTATTCTCTCATTGCGATACCTCCATATAAAATAAAAATGCGCAGATCAAACAAACCTGCGCAGGAACATGCCATAATATATGTCCCTACGTCGGCATTATCCGAATCAGGTTACGGGTCGAAGCACAGCTTCCTCTCAGCCTGCCTTGCGCAAGCTCCCCACTCGTTCTATTATAGCATATTGTTTTGTTGTTGTCAAGGATAATCCTTCGGGAAATTTTGATGTATTGTGCGGATATGTTCTGCACGATAATGGAAATTGGACGTTTTTAGTGAAAAGTGAAGAGTGAATAGTTTGAAATATAATCACTATTCACTTTTCACCATTCACTCTTCACTAACCTGATAAATTTGCCGGTCAGATAATCATCCCATTACCCGTGAATCCATATTAAAAATGACCTTCCAAATATCCCCATATCTTTTCCATGTGGAAGTGATATGGAACACTCCCTCCAGGTCCTTGTTTTCTTCGCGGGGCACCTTTGTCTCTATCAGATAATGTACCTGAAACATATCCTCTGTGCGAAATATCACCTCAAAGTCGGACATCTCATATGACGCGATGTC
>CAMEYZ010000126.1 GCA_945947715.1 uncultured Clostridia bacterium
AATGACGATTACATTATCTTCAATGTCTCTAACGAAAGAATGAAGTCCGTTCACGGTCTTGTGAGCTGGAAGCTCCGCAGAAACACCGGCGAGGTGATAAATCAGGGAGAATTTCCCGTCAGCGTTGACCCCCTTTCTGCGAAAAACTGCGCTACTCTTCTCCGCAGCGAGGTACTTCCTCCCGACGAGACCGCTAACAAAGCATCTCTGCGCAGCATCTGTCTGGAATACTCGCTCACCGAAAAGGGTGCGAAAATATCTTCGGGAGATTGTCTGTTTGTTCAGCCGAAGTCCTTTGAATTTCTTGACCCTAAGCTGGAATATACTGTTACCGAGCTGGGCGGGAAATTCAAGATAGAGGTATCCTCCAAGGCCTTCGCAAAGGGCGTATGCCTTGAAATGAAGGACCACGACGTGGTTTTCAGCGACAACTGGTTCGACCTTTACGGAAACAGCAGCTTTGTGCTGGTGAATAAATCCTCGCTGCCCGCAGGCTTTACCGCAGACCAGCTTGCGGAGGAGCTGACCGTTACCTCGTACTATACGGAAATAATCGGTTAACTGTCAAATATACTAATGAAAATCTATACAGAGAAAGGAAACTCATATGAGATCTCCCGATGAAATAAAAGAAGAATTTCTGGATATATACCGCAAAAACATTACCCGCGAGGGCTCTGACAAGCTGCTGGAATATCTGCTTTCCCCTAAAAGCGATTTCTTCTCCGCTCCCGCAAGCACAAGATATCACAGCGCTTACGAGGGCGGACTCGCTCAGCACAGCATCAACGTTTATCACTGCCTCTGCGATTACCTCTCCCGTCCTCGGGTAAAGGACGTGTATAAGCTCTCCGCTTCCGATGAAACGGCAGCTGTTATCGCTTTGCTCCACGATATCTGCAAGATAAACTTCTACAAGGTGGATTTCCGCAACAGCAAAAATGAACTGGGCGTCTGGGAAAAGGTGCCCTACTACACCATCGACGACCAGCTTCCCTATGGACACGGAGAAAAATCCGTCTACATCATCAGCGGCTTTATGAAGCTCTCCCGCGAAGAAGCTATCGCTATCCGCTATCACATGGGCTTCTCGGGGATAGAGGACAAGAACAGCATCGGCAAGGCTTTCGAAAAATGGCCGCTGGCATTTGCTCTTTCCACTGCCGATATGGAGGCTTCCTATTTCCTGGAGGGCAGCGATAAATAACATTCAAGGAGGACACCATGGAAAACAATCCCCCGAATAAAAACAAACGAATAGTCCTGAAGGCTGCCGCTGTGCTTGCAGGAGTATTCCTTATCCTTTCTGCAGCAAGCTTTCCGATGAAGACCGTTTATTATACCGTATATACCAATAAGCTATCCGAAGGTGTGCGCATCGCACAGGTTTCCGACCTGCACAGCTGCTATTATGGAAAGAATATGAAAAGCCTTATCGAAGCCATTGACGAGACCTCTCCTGATGTGGTGGTGCTGACCGGGGATATCTACGACGATTCCGTGAACAACGACAACACGCGTGCCTTCCTGAAACAGATAGGCAGAAAATATCCCTGCTACTATGTCACCGGCAACCACGAACAATGGAGCGGAAGCTGGGACAGCTTCGCACGTGAAGCGGAAAGCTTCGGCATACATGTCCTTGACGGCGAAAATTCGGATGCCTTCGGGATAACTCTCTGCGGCTCCGGCGTGAACTATTCCGCAAGCATAGAAAAATGCGCAGAGGAAGCGGATTCCGGGAATTTTAACGTGCTGCTCGCTCATTATCCTGAGCAGATAGAATACTACCGCTCCTTCGGGAAATTCGACCTGATACTATCAGGCCACGCCCACGGCGGTCAGTGGAGGATACCCGGCATATTAAACGGCCTATATGCCCCAAATCAGGGCCTTTTCCCCGAATATGCCGGAGGACGGTACGACTTTGAGGATTCCGTCATGATAGTAAGCCGGGGACTAAGCAGGACAAAGGAAATAATACCGCGTATCTTCAATAATCCGGAGCTGGTTATTATTGATATCGTCCCTGACGCGGGATAAAATAAGCATGAGTCATCTTTTTATGGCTCATGCTTGATTTTTGTCCTTATCGGAACGAAAGGATATATGTTGAACTATTCCGGTAAATTATTGTCAATTCTATTGACAATCCCCACTAAATATGCTATTATGTTAATGTGTATGATTGTGACGTATTATCGAAAGGAATGAGTATTATGGAAAACACAGAACAGACACAAACCGTCTCACCCCGTGTAAAGCTTGTCAAGAACCTGATTAGCATACTGGGCGTGGGCTATTCCGCTCTGCTGATATACCTTGCATATATAACCTTTTTCTTTGACATCGGATATACTAACCGCATAGTCTTTGCAGTGGTGGGAGCGGTCGTGGCCGTTGCCGTCTGCTTCTTAGATTACTTCACAAGGGAATCTAAGATAACCTGTATACTGGGCATGCTGAACATGGTGCTGCTTTTCCCCACACTGATGCTTGACTGGGGAAACTGGCCGCTGCTGATACCCGCTGCGATAGTTACACTTTTCGGCTTCTTCTGCTGTCACATGAACGAGACCGCAAAAACTGTTTTCGGAACCCTTTTCCTGCTGCTGTACATCATCGGCGGCATCGCCTTCTATTTCGTGACTTCCTTCTTCAATGTAAGCACTGTGGATACCCTGATAGATACGGGTGCTTCTCCGTCGGGCGCATTCAGATATTATACCCTCGACGTGCAGAATAAGGCTTCGGGAAAGCTGGTCGTGTATGTTCAGCCCAACACCCTCGACAAGGACAATGGCATCTTCTCCACTAAGACCACGCTGAAAAAGATGATCTGCCAGATGAACAAGCCCGCTGAGGCTGTTTGCAAATGGGAGGGCGAAAACCTCTACATCAACGACGAGATATTCTTTACCGAGAGCGAATACTCCATAAAAACTCCTGCAGGCTATACATACCTGCTTGCCGACAGCAACTGGACCTACACCTATTTTGATCTTGATTATCCTTTGTCCGAAACGGTCACCAAAATTACCGAAAAGGTCAAGGAATTCTTTGACAGACAGAAGAATGAAAAGGCTCAGGAGAACACCTCCACAGAAGCAGAGGAAACCTCCGAAGAGCTTCCCGAGGATACACAGGCTCCTTCCGACGAAGAAGAATAAAAACATGGCTGATGTAAATTCACCATAATAAGCCATATACAAAAAACGAGACTTCACAAGAGGTCTCGTTTTTTATAATATGATCAATTATCAACAGAAATCAAATTGCTGCAATATGCTTTTCTGCCCGACTGCACATCATCATAAAACCTCTGTTTTTCATCAATATATGAAATGGCGGTATTAAGCTCTTCGATGCGGTTTTGCAGCTCCTTTCTTTTTATTTCGAGTATTTCTCTGCGCCTGTCTATAGTGGACACACCGCCAAGACAAAGCTCAAGATATTCCTTCATCTCCTTAATGCTCATGCCGCAGTTTTTCAGACACATAAGGCTTTTTATCCACGCAATATCGCGGTCGTCAAAAATACGCTTATTATTTTTATCCCGTTTTACGGAGGTGCAGCCGAAAGCGGCAATGATGTTGAAAAAATACGCATTGCCGAGAAAAATATCGGTTACTGCAAAGCCTGTTATGCATGCAAAAATGACGGCATATGTGCAATAAAGGACGATAGGAGGAGCTTTGTTCGGCGGTGTAGGCGCAATTGTTGGAGCAGTGACATCATCATCATTTGAAAGAGTTAGTCACTTATCCGTTTGTATTTACACTAATAATCCTATTTTCCCAAAAGTAAATATCAACTTGATTTCTCAGCCGACTGCAAAGAGTTCAACTATATACAGAACAAATAAATCAACAGCAGAGTCAATCGTTTCGTATATTAATAAAGTGTCGGGGCTTTCAGAACGGAAGCAAATTTCTGTAATTCCGGACACAACAGCTACCGTTACGAATGCTGATGAGCTGGCAAAATACAAAAAGCTCCTTGACGAAGGAGCAATTACAGAAGAGGAATATTCAAAAATCAAAGAAAAAATTCTGTCAGAGTACATTGAATACTGAAATGCGTGAGCGGATTTGTCACCTTAATAGGAACTGGTTCCCATTAAGGCATAATTTAGTTCCTATATTCCCATTAAAAATTTTTCAGCGTAAGGTACGGGCAAAAAAGCAACTTTTAAAACATATTTCTCGTAAATACGTTGTTTAAAAGAATTTTTAAAACTTTTAAAGCCTTTAAATTTAAAAATTTAATCAGCACAAAAAGCCCCTTTAAACCGATTTTAAAGGGGCTATAATTTTGACAAGTTGCTTTTCGGTTTTTACCATAAAAAACGGTCAAAACCTCGCACTTGCGCCAGTTTTAACCGTTTTCAACACTATTTCCGCTATATTGCGCTTTTTTGCATTCTGCACGTCAAATTACAGCTGCATAACAAAAGCGACCAAGATTCCTCTTAGTCGCTTTTCATAATTTTTCTTATTAAACTTTGTATAACCTTTTGGGGTCAGTTTATGCTCGACAGAGCTTTTTTATACTGTCATATCATTCGCTTACTATCAATCCGTTTTCATAGTAGACCACGCCATCGGAGGACTTTGCCTTTCCGGTGAATTTTCCAGTGCATACGCCGTTCTCGGTGAACTTGTATGTTATGCCCTTAATGGTGAAAAGTCCGCCTGCCGCTGCCGAACAGTCGCCCTTGCGGAAATAATAATCATGTCCGTTTATGGTCTTCCAGCCGCTTTCCTTTTTGCCTTCATCGCCTATGTAGTACAGCTTTCCGTCCTCTTCTCTAAGATGTTCGTCGATAAAGAGCTTTGTCATAAAGCTGCCTGCCTCGCCAAATTCTGCGCCCACGGACAGAGCAAAGTATTTTCCATTTTCCTCGAAATAGTACATTTTTCCGCCGCCAGAGACGTTACGGTCTGTGAACATATAGACCTCTGCGCCGTTTACGTCATATTTCCAGCCATGGTCCTTTACAATGCTGTAATCAAAGTCGTCTTTATAGCTGTAGGAGACTATCTCTGTTCCGTCAATATCAAAGGTAATCCTGCAATATCTTGAGGAGACAATTATCTCAGTTATATCTGAGGTCCTGTCTGTCAGACCTGTTGGCAGCCAGAGAAAATCGGCGTCCTTCATATAGTCATCATAGGTAAATTTGTCGAAGACCTCTTCATAATATGCAAGATATGCTTTGTAGGAATCAAATATAACTCCTGTGATACTTTCGTCCTCATAATAATCTATATGTTTGCTGTTTGCCGTGTCAGCGCAGACGGGCACAGCGCTCACAGTCAGAGACATTGCAGCTGCCAAAACTCCCGGAATTATCTTCTTGAATTTCATGATTTGTCTCACCTTATCACATATCAGCCCGATACTCGTAATTCTCCGAGTAGAAAGCTATCGCCGCGATATCCTCATCGGAAAGATATCCTGCCTCATAAGCTTCCTTGATGCCGATAAATGAGGAATCCTTGTGGAGCAGTATCTCAAAGCTGCCGCTTCCGACGATTATGGTATATCCGCCCACCTCTATGTACTGCATATCAGAGGTCGCTGCGCCAAGAGCCGGATACATTATCACAACCTCGCAGCCGTTATAGGTGCCGAAATAGTTGATTATCGCCATATCATCGGCGGAAAGGTCCTTCCATACGTCCGACTTATACTTGACAAAATCCTCCTTAAGAGCCTGCACACGTTCATCGGGGAGCTTTTCAAGCTTAGAGTATTTCACCAAGGTGCGGACAAGGCTGTCGCCCTTTATCTCAAACAGTCTTTCCGCTGTTACATATCCGGTAAGGCTGTCGGGGACGGGCATGCCGTTTACTATGCTCCAGCCTGTGCCGAGGCGCTTAAAGCTTGACAGCTTGCCGAAGTTCTTATCGGAAACAGCGTAGGAAACGGAGTTTGTTTTTCCCTTTCCAACATCGTTGGAAACAGTTGTATTTGTGGGCTTTATGGAGTAATTATCGGTGAGGACGGAGCTTTTTGAAGAATATCCTGCGATAAGGCCGCCTGTCATTTCATCATCAAAGGGCACAGCGGACATGTTCACGCATTTTGTGATGCTGCCGCTTTTTTTCTGATAGCCTGCGATGCCGCCGTAATATCTGCCGACGTCGATTCGGTCGGAGAAGGTCAGGCAGCCGCTTATTTTGCCGCTGTTTACGCCTGCGATGCCGCCCACTGCATAGGGATACATATAGGCGTCGTCCTTTTCGCCGTTACGCTCTGCAAGCTCAAAAACGTTGTAGGAGCATACCGTCTGACCGCCGAAGCCGCAGTTACTGATGGTTCCCTTGTTGGTGCCTGCGATGCCGCCGATATATTTTTCCGAAGCCACGACGGCATTGCTGTAACAGTTTGAAATAACGGCGGAGGGGGAACTGTTCATACCCACAATGCTGCCCGCATAGCTTAATGTACCTGTCTGACCGTACTTTGT
>CAMEYZ010000127.1 GCA_945947715.1 uncultured Clostridia bacterium
AAACAGGTAATTCCGGCTTTTCAGAGTACTTCTGAAGCCTCTGTGCCTACCATTTTTGTATGCTTTTTTGTGCATTTTTGACAAAAATTTTCTCAAGTGTTGATTTTCACAGTCAATAGCATTATTATACAATTAATTTGCTTATTTTAAGGTCTTATATGTCATTATTTCCAAAGATGATTTCATTGGCACACAACATATTGACATTTTTTCAAAAAGTGATACAATATATAGTACAGCCCCTTTGAAGTGTAAATTTATGCAGCACTTACAAAACGGTTACAAATGTTACAAAATGTATCATATAGTAAAAAATACCTTACATGCTTTATATGTATATAGGAATATGTGAAAGGATTTGATTCAATGAAGATCATCAAGAGGAACGGCGCAGAGGAAGAGTTTAACCCCGTAAAAATAAAAAATGCTGTATCAAAGGCTAACAACAGCGTTAAGGAAGCAGAAAGACTGTCCGATGACCAGATAGATAGTATTACCGAAAATGTTACTAAAATATGCTCGGATATGAGCCGCGCAGCTGGCGTTGAAGAAATACAGGATATGGTCGAGATGCAGATCATGTCTAACGATGCGTATCCTGTTGCTAAAAACTATATTACCTACCGCTATCAGAGAGCTCTTGTTAGAAAATCAAATTCTACCGATGAACAGGTCCTGAGTCTTCTCGAATGCAACAACGAGGAGATAAAACAGGAAAATTCTAATAAGAATCCTACCGTAAACAGCGTTCAGAGAGACTATATGGCAGGAGAAGTCAGCAAGGATATCACTAAGCGTTTTCTTCTGCCTCAGGATATCGTTGAGGCTCACGAGGAGGGTATTATCCATTTCCACGATGCTGACTATTTCGCTCAGCACATGCATAACTGCTGTCTGGTAAACCTTGAGGATATGCTCACAAACGGCACAGTTATCAGCGAGACTATGATCGACAGACCTCACAGCTTCTCCACTGCATGCAATATCGCGACCCAGATAATCGCTCAGATAGCTTCCTCACAGTACGGCGGACAGAGTATTTCACTGTCTCACATTGCCCCCTTTGTTCAGGTCAGCCGTGAAAAGTTCCGCAGCGAGGTACGCGAGGAATTTCAGGCCGCAGGCATCGAAGCAGATGACGAAAAGATCAACAGGATCGCCGAAATGCGCGTTAAGGAAGAGATTAACAGAGGCGTTCAAATGATACAGTATCAGGTAATCACTCTTATGACTACAAATGGTCAGGCTCCCTTTGTTACTGTATTCATGTACCTTGACGAGGTCCCCGAGGGTCAGACCAGAGATGACCTGGCATGCATTATCGAAGAGGTACTCAAACAGCGTATCCAGGGCGTAAAGAACGAAAAGGGCGTGTTCATTACACCCGCATTCCCCAAGCTTATCTATGTTCTTGAAGAGGATAACGTCACCGAGGACAGCAAATACTGGTATCTTACCAAGCTTGCCGCAGAGTGCACTGCAAAGAGAATGGTACCTGACTACATCTCCGAAAAGGTGATGTTCCAGCTTAAGGACGGTAATTGCTATCCCTGCATGGGCTGCCGCTCCTTCCTGACCGTTTACAAGGACGAACAGGGCTCTCCTAAATTTTACGGAAGATTCAATCAGGGCGTTGTTACCATTAATCTGGTGGACGCTGCCTGCTCCTCCGGCGGAGATATGGAAAAATTCTGGAAGATACTCGACGAGCGTCTTGAGCTTTGTCGCCGTGCACTTATGTGTCGTCACAACCGCTTAAAGGGCACCCTTTCTGATGCTGCGCCCATACTCTGGCAGTACGGCGCTCTCGCAAGACTGAAAAAGGGTGAGCCTATCACTAAGCTTCTGTACAATGGCTATTCCACCATTTCACTGGGCTATGCGGGACTTTGCGAGTGCACACGCTATATGACCGGAAAGCCTCATACAGACCCCTCCGCTACACCCTTTGCTCTTGAAGTTATGCAGCACCTTAACGATGCCTGCGCTAAATGGAGAGCAGACACTACCATTGATTTCAGCCTGTACGGCACTCCCCTGGAATCCACCACATACAAGTTTGCGAAATGCTTACAGAAGCGCTTCGGAAAGATCGAGGGCGTGACCGACAAGAATTATATCACAAACAGCTATCATGTTCATGTTACCGAAAATATCAATGCCTTTGACAAGCTCAAGTTTGAATCCCAGTTCCAGAAGCTCTCCCCCGGCGGCGCTATCAGCTATGTTGAGGTGCCTAACATGCAGAACAATATCGACGCTGTTCTGACCGTTATCCAGTATATCTACGACAACATCATGTATGCAGAGCTCAATACAAAGAGCGATTACTGCCAGATATGCGGCTACAGCGGAGAGATAAGCATCGTCAATGACGACGCAGGAAAGCTGGTGTGGGAGTGTCCTCAGTGCGGCAACAGAGATCAGAATAAGATGAACGTTGCAAGACGTACCTGCGGATATATCGGTACTCAGTTCTGGAATCAGGGAAGAACTCAGGAGATCAAGGAAAGAGTTCTTCATCTGTGATTCTCTGCTTATAAAACAGTAATATTGGTCGGAATTTTCCGGCCAATATTTTTGAAAAGAGAAGGATAAATTGAAATGAATTACGGAGAAATAAAAAACTGCGATATAGCAAACGGGGTGGGTGTAAGAGTATCGCTTTTTGTCAGCGGCTGCACTCATCACTGCGAGGGGTGCTTTAATCCTATGACATGGGACTTTAACTACGGCAAGCCCTTTGACAAGGAGGCTGAGGACTATCTGATAGATCTGCTTTCCCACGAGTATATCCGCGGACTGACACTGCTGGGCGGTGAGCCTATGGAGCCTGAAAATCAGAAGGAGCTCCTGCCACTACTTCGGAGAGTACGCGCAGAGCTGCCAAAAAAGGACATCTGGTGCTACACGGGATATACCTACGAAAGGGATATTCTGAATGATATGTGCGAGAAATATGCGGAAACTCCCGAGATCCTTAAATATATCGACGTTCTGGTGGACGGAGAATTTATCCTTGCAAGGAAAAACATTTCCCTGCGTTTCAGAGGTTCGGACAATCAGCGGATAATTGATGTAAAAAAATCCCTTGAAACAGGCGAGACTGTACTATGGGGAGCCGGGGACGCCCCGGCAGGCAATGGCCGCGTTGTTTGATTTATGGAATGATTTACATTTTACCGCGGTTGTTAGTGATAGATTAAATGGGTTTATGAGGTGTATCACTCTATGGAAACCATTATATTAATTGCAGTGGGACTTTTGCTTCTGATTCTGGGATACTTGATCGGCGTAAAACAAAAAATCAACCTTGTCCATTCCTACCATTATAAAAGAGTGGCGGAGAATGACAAACCTATCTTTTGCAAAAAAACAGGTCTGGGAACTGCCATTATCGGTGGAACAATTCTGCTGATACCTCTGCTGACTATTCTGATAGGAGCAGCTGCAGCTCTGACGATTGCGGGAATAGCTGCCGTGGCAGCAGGCTATATCGTTATATCAACGATAATAAAATATAATAAAGGTCTTTTCTAAACTATTATAAAAAATCCCCCGAGAAAAATCTCGGGGGATTTTGCGCTATAAAATAAAAATCGTTTTATTAGGCACGAACAACCGTGATAAGCAGTAAACCATCACTTAAAGCTATCAACGCGGCAATCGCCCGCCGGGGCGTTCCCGGCTCGCCTGCCAGAGCGCTCACGGCTGCCAGTGAGCTCAAAGCTGTGTCCGATAAGCCGTTTTATCTCGTTTTCGGGGACGTCCGAATCAATATAAACGGTTATCCAGAGCCGCTTGTTCATGTGATATGCTTCGGTTATGCCCTCATATGCAGCCTTCAGAAAATCTGACTGCTCAGGCTCGCATTTCAGGTTGAGAATGTACTTTCCCTTGTAAAGCATTATCAACCCAAACCATTTTCTGCTGTCCGAATGGCGCAGGACTACGGTCTCAAAATCCTCATCAAAGGGACTGTCCGCAGTCGCACCCTTCAGCGTTAACGCATAGTCTATGACGTCCTGCTTGGTCATTATGAATTAAGCTTCTTTTCAAGCTCTTCCTTGATGACCTTGGGCGTTGCAACTCCCTTAAGAGCCTTTGTGCACTGTCCCATAAGGAAGCCGAATACCTTAACATCGCCGCTCTTGTACTGCTCAACAGCCTTTGTATTGTTTGCAAGCACCTCGTCGATCATCTCAGCAGCCTTGCCCGAATCATTAGATATGAGCATTCCCTCTGCGGCAGCTATCTTTTCAGGGTCTCCACCCTGCTCGGACATGATACGGAATACCTTCTTTGCGTCGTTCTTGGATATCTTCTCAGTATCGGACATCTCAACCAGTCTGCCCAGCTCGGCAGGAGTAAAGGGAAGGTTATCCAGCGATATCTCGCCCAGATTGATTCTTCTCATAAGCTCACCGAGGATAAAGTTTGCCACGGACTTGGGGTTATTGTAAACCTCCAATGCAGACTCATAAAGGTCGGAAATCTTCTTTGTATTGACGATAATCTTAGCGTCCACCTCGGAAAGGCCGTACTTATTAACATACTTGTCAAGTCTCTCATAGGGCATTTCAGGAAGGGAGTTCTTTATTCTTTCCAGGTCCTCGTCGGTAAAGTTTACCTGCAGGATATCGGGGTCAGGGAAATACTTATAATCGTGAGCGTCCTCCTTGGAACGCATGGTCTTGGTCTCGCCCTTGTTGTCATCGTAGCGTCTGGTTTCCTGAACAACGCGCTCTCCCCTGTCAAGAAGTCTTGACTGGCGCTTTATCTCATATTCGATAGTTCTGTAAATGGATTTGAGTGAGTTCAGGTTCTTGATCTCGGCTCTTGTACCAAATTCCTTGTCCTCGGGACGCATGATAGATACATTGACGTCGCATCGGATAGAGCCCTGTTCCATTTTACAGTCTGAAACTCCTGCATACTGGAGCAGCAGTGCTATCTTTTCTACCAGCGAGCGCGCTTCCTCAGCAGAGCTGATATCGGGCTCGGTAACTATCTCGATAAGGGGGATACCGCAGCGGTTATAGTCAGCCAGCGATACGCCGTTCAGATCATCGTGAACAAGCTTACCTGCGTCCTCTTCAAGGTGGATACGGTTAATTCTTATGTTCTTGGTCTTCTTTTCGCCGTTTTCCTCGTACTCAATGGGCACGGAGCCGTTGATGCACAAAGGAAGGTTCAGCTGAGAAATCTGATAAGCCTTGGGAAGGTCGGGATAGAAATAATTCTTTCTGTCGAATACCGAGAATTTATTTATCGAGCAGTTCAGCGCATAGCCTGCCTTGACTGCATACTCAACGGCAGTCTGATTGATAACGGGAAGAGTTCCCGGAAGACCTGTGCAGACAGGACAGCAGCGGCTGTTCCTGTCGCCGCCGAATTCAGCGGAGCAGGTGCAGAATACCTTTGATTTTGTTAAAAGCTCGGAGTGGATCTCAAGTCCGATAACGGGAATATAGTTTGACATCTTAATTACTCCTTTCTCTTATATATTAGCCTTGACATAGGCGAAATTCTTTTCGTAAGCATCAGCTGCGCCGATAATGGTCGCCTCGTCCCACATCTTGCCGATGATCGACATACCAATAGGCATACCCTTTGAATCATAGCCGCAGGGTGTGGAGATAGCAGGAAGTGAAGCAATATTTACTGTAACGGTGCAGATATCTGCCTGATACATCTTTGCAGGGTCGGAGATATTCTCGTTCACGCCGTATGCAACGGTAGGTGCAGTAGGAGTAAGAATGATATCGCAGTTTTCAAATATCTGTGCATATTCCTCTCTTATCTTCTGCTTGAGAGCCATTGCCTTGCCGTAATATGCGTCATAATAGCCCGAGCAGAGTGCATAGTTTCCGAGAAGGATACGTCTCTTGACCTCATCGCCGAAGCCCTCGCTTCTGGAGTTGGTGATAAGCTCGTTGAAGTTCTCGCCTATCTCGCTGCGGTGGCCGTACTTGATGCCGTCGAAGCGTGAAAGGTTGGAGGAAGCCTCTGCAGAGGAAATAAGATAGTAGGAAGCAACTGCATACTTCAGCGAAGGCATGGAGCAGTCAACAAGCTCAGCACCCATTGCCTTGAATTCATCGGCAGCCTTGAGTACAGCATTTCTTACGTCCTCGTCGATTCCGTCGGCATAAAATTCCTTGGGAAGAGCAATCTTTACGCCCTTCATATCCATGCCGATTTTTGATGTATAGTCCATTGTATCAAGCTTTGAAGCGGTGCCGACGTGGGGAGCATAGCCTGCGATGACAATGAGAAGATAAGCGTAGTCGAAAGCGTCCATTGCGATAGTTCGAACGGAGTCCCGGGA
>CAMEYZ010000128.1 GCA_945947715.1 uncultured Clostridia bacterium
TAGAAAAGCTGGATTATATCATAGCGACTCACCCTCATGCAGACCATATCGGCGGGCTTGCTGAGGTCATCGAAAGCTTTGAGGTGGGGAAGATAATCGCTCCGAAGGTGTCTGACGAGCTAACTCCTACGACTGCAGTATATGAGGGCTTCCTTGACGCTGTCCGGGCAAAGGGCATGAAGCTTACCGCTGCAAGGGCAGGAAATACATACTCCCTTGACGGGGCAGAACTGGAGATATTAGCACCCCTCTCCGATGATTATGATGATCTGAATGATTTTTCGGTGGTATGCAGAGTCACAAAAGGGGAGATATCCTTTTTGTTCACTGGAGATGCTTCAAAGGCGTCTGAGGCTGATATGACCGCAAGTGGAGAAGAACTGTACGCAGATGTTCTTAAGGTGGGACATCACGGCAGCAAAACGGCTTCCACAAATGCATTCCTTGCGGAGGTCACGCCGTCTGTCTGCGTGATATCCTGCGGTAAGGACAACGACTACGGTCACCCTACTCGGGAGGCGTTATCACGACTGGAAAAGTATACTGAGAACATCTACCGCACCGATCTTAATGGAAATATCGCCATATTTACTGAGGGCGAAAAGCTGTATATAAAAACTGACAAATAATGAAAGCAAGGTGATAGTATGCTCTGCGTTGACAGAATTGAGGGCGGATATGCGGTCTGCTATGAGGACAGGATAAAAACTGATATCCCTTTGTCGGATATTATGGGGACCGTCCGCGAGGGGGATATCCTTGTAAAAAACGGCAGCAGGTACAGTATCGACAGGGAAGCCGCCGAAAATCGGAAGAAGGATATTATCCTGAAACAAAACAGCCTATGGGAATAAGCACAGTTAACATTGTGCTCTTTGGTCGAAACCTCGGACTATGGACTAAAATCAAGAAAGTGGGAATAAAAAATGCCTAATGAAATCATCGGAAGATTAAACGAGCTTATACCTGACCTGTCAAAGGGACATAAAAAAATTGCGGAGTATATTATCGGACACTACGACAAGGCGGCTTTTATGACCGCTTCAAAGCTGGGGGCTATCGTTGGAGTGAGCGAATCCACAGTGGTGCGCTTTGCTACTGAGCTGGGCTACGAGGGCTATCCCGAGCTGCAGAAGGCTCTTAAGGAATTTACCAGCAACAAGCTCACTACTGTCCAGCGAATGGACGTTATGACCGACCAGTTCGCCGGAGAGGACGTGCTGTCCAAGGTAATGAATTTCGATATCGACCAGATACGCCATACCCTTGACAGCCTGGATAAGGCGGAGTTTTATCGGACTATCGACGCACTCTGCGAGGCGAAGAGCATCTATGTCATCGGCGCAAGATCGGCGTCTGTGCTGGCAAGATTTATCGTGTTCTATTTTAATGTCATGTTTGAGAACGTAAAGATAATCCACACCACCAGTACCAGTGAAATGTTCGAGCAGATACTCAACATCGGCGAGCATGATATCATGATAGGAGTAAGCTTTCCACGCTATTCCAAGCACACGGTGAAGGCGTTCCGCTATGCAAAGGAAAACGGCGCAAAGGTCATCGCTATCACCGACAGCCCTATGTCTCCTATCGCGGAAAATGCGGATTATCTGCTGCTGGCGCGGAGCGATATGGCTTCCTTTGCGGATTCTCTCGTTGCTCCCATGAGCCTTATCAATGCGCTTATTACGGCGGTAAGCATGCGCAAGAAGGAATATGTATCCGCTAACTACGAGCGCCTTGAACGTATCTGGGACGAGTACGAGGTGTACGAAAAATCGGACGATCAGGATTATAGCAAATGATCTGACGGGAGGGCTTTTCCGTGTGCGTGAACAGGCTTGAAATAAAAAACGCTGCTCTGCGCAATTATTGGGACGGAAGATATTTATGCCACGAGGCGCAGATAGTCATCGACGGAGTGTTTCTGGGTGACTATATCAATTCAGCCGTCAAAAAAGAAAAACTTCAGTATAATTATGACAGCAAGCTGCTTGCGCTGACCTTATCTCCGGGACTTGACTTTGAATACTGCGACCGTTTCATGGAGAAGATACTTGCCGAGCGGAGTGAAGCTGTTATCCCGATACTGCTCTGCGATGGCGACATGGACTTTACCTGCACCACTGTTACAGTAAAAATGCGCTTTGACGAAAGCTATGCTTACTGGGACGAAATAGGCTTTGTGACAGGCAGATTTGCGGATGACCGGGTATATGGGATATTGTACACCGACAGCTATACCGACGAGGATTGGCAGAAATACGGTGACAATATAGCTCTTGAAAAGGTGGGCAGTCTGAAGTGGCGGGATTGGATAGGAGAAAATTTTCAGGAGGAGCATTTCCGCAGGCTCTGTAATTATTACTATCCGTTTCTGCAGCACAAGGAGAATATAGAAGTCTTTGCAAAACCTCACTGGAAATTTCCTTTGTCCGCCTATGAAAAAATGCTGGATTTTTTTCGCAGTACGGAGGATATCCGTGATCTGCACGAAAGCTGTCTGCCTGCTTTGTAAATCGAAAGGATAAATATATGTACGACTGTATAATCATCGGCGGAGGCGCCGCGGGAGCAATGGCTGCCATAACCGCCGCCGACTGCGGAAAAAATGTGCTTATCATAGAAAAAAACGACCATATCGGAAGAAAGCTCCGCATTACGGGAAAGGGACGCTGTAACGTCACCAACAACTGCGACAGGGATACCTTTATGGCGAATATCCCCGTAAATTCGAGGTTTCTGTTTTCCGCATACTCAAAGTTTTCCTCCGAGGATACCATGGATTTTTTCGAAAGACTGGGAGTGCCTCTCAAGACTGAAAGAGGAAACCGAGTTTTCCCCGTCAACGACAAGGCGGAGGATATTGTCAATGCTCTTAAGGACGCGATTGCTGAGAGAAGCATAACCATTAAAAAAGGCAAGGTCACCGATATCATCATCGAGGACAGTGCTATTCGTGGAGTTGTCCTGAACGGGAATACTATCTGCGGAGAAAGCGTGCTTATCGCAACGGGTGGAAAATCCTATCCGGTGACCGGCTCCGACGGGGACGGATATAACTTCGCCAAAAAGGCAGGACACAGGATAACCCCCATAAAGCCCTCGCTGGTGCCTATTATTTCCGAGGAAAAATACTGCGCCGATATGATGGGACTGTCACTGAAAAACGTTACATTGAAGCTTTTCGACACAAGGACGAACAAGGAGCTTTATTCAGAAATGGGGGAGATGCTCTTCACTCATTTCGGAGTGTCCGGGCCGCTGGTGCTCAGCGCGTCAAGCCATATCCGAAAAATGGAACGGGGCAGATACAAGCTGCTTATCGACTTAAAGCCCGCGCTGGACGAGAAAACTCTCGATAACCGCATACAGCGGGATTTTTCCGCTGAAAAGAACCGGGATTTTATCAACTCGCTGGGAAAGCTTCTGCCTTCAAAGCTGATACCCGTGGCGGTGAAGCTGTCGGGGATAGCTCCCGAAAAAAAGGTCAATCAGATAACTCGTGAGGAACGCTTCAGGCTGATGAACATTATTAAGAATTTTCCCGTGACAGTGAAGGACTTCCGTCCCATTGACGAGGCGATAATTACCAGCGGCGGAGTGGACGTTTCGGAGATAAATCCGAAAACCATGGAATCCAAGCTTGTAAAGGGATTATATTTTGCGGGGGAGGTCATCGACGTGGACGGATATACGGGAGGCTTTAATCTGCAGATCGCCTTTTCAACGGCATATTCCGCAGGGCTTGCCATGGGACAGTACGATTATTGATATAACAATGAACAGGAGGAATTTATCATGCCTATAAATGTAGCAATAGACGGGCCTGCGGGAGCGGGAAAATCTACTCTTGCAAGGGCAGCGGCTGGAAGGCTGGGATTTATCTACGTCGATACCGGAGCACTTTATCGTTCGGTGGCGTACTATGTTCTGAAAAAGGGAAGGGACCCCAAAAACAGCGGAGAGGTCATCGCACTTCTGCCGGAAATAAAGCCTGAGCTGAAATACATCGACGGAGTTCAGCATGTTTTCATCAATGGCGAGGACGTGTCGGAGCATATCCGCACTCCTGAGATTTCCATGAACGCTTCGGCTGTTTCTGCAATTCCGGAGGTAAGGCAGTTCCTCTTCGACATTCAGAAGAACATCGCTGCAAACAACGATATCATCATGGACGGACGGGATATCGGAACGGTAGTCCTTCCACACGCACAGGTGAAGATATATCTGACCGCATCGGATAAGGTCCGCGCTGAAAGACGCTGCGCCGAGCTTGCTGCAAAGGGCGAAAATGCGGACCTTGACACTGTTCTGGAGGATATCCGCCGCAGAGATTATAATGATATGCACCGCGAAACGGCTCCGCTGAAACAGGCGGAGGACGCCGTTCTGCTGGATACATCGGAGCTGGACCCCAAGCAGTCGCTCGACAGGCTTGTTGAAATAATTAAGAGCAGGATATAGGAGGATGATCATGTACACTGCAAGCGATAAGAGATACGATAAAATGGTCTACAGAAGAACTGGCAGGAGCGGACTTAAGCTCCCCGTGATTTCACTGGGACTGTGGCAGAATTTCGGCTACACCGATAATTTTGAAAACAGTGAGAAGATGTGCCGCACCGCCTTTGATCTGGGTATCACATATTTTGATTTGGCGAACAATTACGGAAATCCCTATAACGGCTCTGCGGAGGAGACATTCGGGAAGATTCTGGACAGGGGACTTCGCAGCTACCGCGACGAGCTCATCATCTCCACCAAGGCAGGCTATGACATGTGGCCCGGTCCCTACGGCGACAAGAATGGTTCGAGAAAATATCTGACCGCAAGCCTCGACCAGAGCCTTAAGAGAATGGGTCTCGATTATGTGGACATTTTCTATCATCATATCTATGACCCGGATACTCCCCTGGAGGAGACAGCTCTTGCACTGGATAATGCGGTAAAGCAGGGCAAGGCACTTTATGTGGGAATTTCCAATTACAACAGGGAAAAAACTGCGGAGATTCTGGAGATTTTCCGCGAGCTGAAAACTCCCTACGTGGTAAATCAGCCCTCCTATTCTATGCTAAACCGCTGGATAGAGCGTGATAGGCTGGATAAGCTTGCCCTTGACGAGGGCTTTGGACTGGCAGTTTTTTCTCCGCTGTATCAGGGACTTCTAACGGACAGGTATCTCCATGGCATACCCGAGGATTCAAGGGTTGGCAAGGGCAGGACCTGGATAAGGGACGAGATTACCGAGGAAATGGTGGCAAGGCTCAATAAGCTCAACGATATTGCAAAGGGCAGAGGACAGACCTTATCGCAGATGGCACTTTCATGGGTGCTTAAGAATGAAGCGGTGACGACGGTCATCACAGGAGCCAGCAGACCACAGCAGATCATTGATAATGCGCAGGCTGCGCAGAAGCTGGAGTTTTCTGCGGAGGAAGAAGCTCAGATAGAAGAGCTTATTGATAGAGTGTGATCAGGAACATATAATCAACGAAAGGAATGATGATACATGCAGGCAATCATAAAATCGGAGGGGTATACCGCAGCGGTGGACTCGCTGGGAGCAGAGCTTTCCTCCTTTAAAACTCCCGATGGTACAGAGTACATATGGCAGGCTGACCCTGAGGTCTGGAAGCGTCATGCTCCCGTGCTTTTCCCCTTTGTGTGCAGCACTGACAGCAAGAAATTCACCGTGAATGGCAGGGAGTTTAAAATGTCAAATCACGGCTTTGCAAGGGATTCCGAGTTTGTAAAGTCGGCAGAGACTGAAAGCTCAGTATCGTTTGTGCTGGCATCGGACGAAAGGACCAAGGAATTATATCCCTTTGACTTTAAATTTACAGTGACCTATTCTCTTGATAAGAACAAGCTGACTGCCGTATATTCGGCGGAGAATACCGGCGTTGAAACGATGTACTGCTTTATCGGCGGTCACCCGGGATTTAACTGTCCTCTTGAAAAGGGCGAGGAATTTTCCGACTACTATGTAAAGTACGAAAAGCCCGAAACTATCGTGCAGGAGCTTGCCGACAAGAATATCACTGTGGCAGATAATACCGATACTGTCAATATTACAAGAGAGCTTTTTGCAAACGACGTATTTATGAAGGAGAAGCCCAATTCCTCCGAGATATCTCTGCTTAGCAGAAAGACCACCAGGGGAGTGAAGGTCTCCTTTGACAACAGCGGCTGCATTGCTGTATGGTCTCCCTATAACGAAAAAGCGACCTTTGTCTGCTTAGAGCCCTGGACCTCTGTGCCTGTGTACTGCGACAAGACCGAGGACCTCACCGAAAGGCCTCGTG